>JBFMDX010000011.1 GCA_040753795.1 Thermodesulfobacteriota bacterium | reverse complement strand
ATGTACCAGTTGGTCCGTGCTTCTGAAGTTGGAAACGTAAAGCCCTTTTTACGACTGTGCTTGCCCCCAAAATCTATCTTGTTGCCACTTATTATCGCATCCAATCCTGCGGCCGCTTACTTGAACAATGTTATTATGTGGAATTTCTCGATTAAATCCTCCCCTAATATATTTAGCAATAACATTGGTTAATTACAAACGATTTTAATAAACTGCCAATAAAAATAAAAATTCATATAAATTCAGTTTGTTAAAAATATATTGCCAAAATTCGTTGTTTTTGAGATTCTCCTTTTCGTGCCGTATTGGCATATTATGCGGAATTTCTCGATAATTTTCATTTTTATTATTAATTCATTTCTCAGGTTCAGGGAGGAACCATGGAAAAGTTCACCACCTATCTAATTTCAAAATCAATCATTCCGGAAGCACAGGTTCGGTACTATGTCGGATGGGTGAAGGCCTTTTTTCGGTCCCTTGGAAGGGACCCAGCCCAGAAAGTGACTTCCGAAGAAATTGACCGGTACCTGAGAGGCCTGGCTAAAATTCATGAGGAGTGGCAGGTCAAACAGGCGGAACAGGCCATTCGGATATATCGTTTTTTCCAGAATAGAATACAAAGTCCCTCTGTTCCAGATGGTAATTCAAATCAGCAGTGGAAGATCGCCACGGAAGAAATGAGAAACATGATCCGGTTAAAACAACTGTCCTTAAATACAGAAAAAACATACTTTTCCTGGTTAAGACAGTTTTACCGGTTCCTCAATGGCGCTTCCCCTTATGCGCTTGATGACACGCATATTACGAATTTTCTGACGCATCTGGCCGTGGACAGGAATATCGCCGCCTCCACCCAGAATCAGGCCTTTAACGCACTGTTGTTTTTCTATCGGCATGTTCTGGAAAAAGAGGTGAGCCGGTTGGGTGACGTGGTGCGTTCTAAAAAGAGACGATGGCTGCCGGTTGTTTTGACCCGGCCTGAAGTAGGGCGCGTTTTTGATCAAATGAGTGGCGGTAACCGTTTGATGGCGCAATTGATTTACGGCGGCGGCTTGCGCTTGAGGGAGTGCGTCAAGTTAAGAGTCAAGGACGTGGATTTTGAACGGGGCGTTCTGGTGATCAAGTTCGGAAAGGGAGGCAAAGACAGGGAAACGCTTCTTCCGGAATTCATAAAAGAGGAACTGAAGCGCCATCTTGAGAATATCCGGCCGCTTTACGATCTGGATAGAAAGAATAACACGCCGGGCGTGGAAATGCCGTCCGCCCTGGACCGCAAATACCCGAACGCCGGACAGGAGTGGATCTGGCAGTGGGTGTTCCCTTCACAAGCGCTGTCAACTGATCCGCGTTCAAAGATTATCAGGCGACATCATGTGCACCCAACAAATTTACAGAAACACATCAAAACCGCCGCCCTCAAGGCCGGCATCACCAAGCGGATAACCACCCACACCTTGCGGCACAGTTTTGCCACGCATTTGCTGGAAGACGGTTACGATATCCGGACCATTCAGGAGTTGCTGGGCCATTCCAGCATCAAGACGACCATGATCTATACCCATGTAGCGCAAAAGAACCGGCTGGGCGTCAGAAGCCCGCTGGATTCGTTTACCCCTTGAATGTCGTTAAAACAATCGCTGGTCGGCCGACTCGATCTCCCGGCCGATCTGCTCGATGTAGCCGTTATCGGCGAAGCTGTAATTGCCCCTGTCGCCGATGATGACATGGTCCAGCACGGAAACGCCCACCACCCGGCAGGCGGCCGCCAGCCGGCGGGTGATGCGGATGTCCTCGGGCGACGGCTCCGGCTCGCCGGAAGGGTGATTGTGGCAGAAAATCATGGCCGCCGCGTGCAGTTCCAGGGCCCGTTTGACCACTTCCCGGGGATAGACGGCGCTCTGGGACAGGGTGCCTTCAAACAGGGTTTCCGTGGCCAGGACCCGGTTCTTGGCGTTTAAAAAGATGCCGACGAACACCTCGCGGGTCTTGTCCCGAATGGAATGGTTGAGGTAATCAAACAACTGCCGGGGGTTGCCGATCAGGGGCTGGCAGGTCAGTTTCTCCTTGAGACAGCGGTCGGAAACCGCTCTGACCAGCTTGAGACCGAAGATGTTACTGGGTCCCAAGCCATGAATGCGGGCAAGTTCGTCGGCCGAGGCTTCCAGCACGGCCGCCAGGGATTTGAATTCGGCCAGGGCCGCCTTGGCCATGTCCTTGCAGTCCTTGACCGGCGTACCCAGGGTGAGCAGCAGCTCGATGATTTCGTAATCGTGAAAACCGTCCAGCCCGGCGGTCAGAAAGCGCTCGCGCAGGCGTTTTCTGTGCCCGGCGCCTTTGTGGTGTTTTGGTCTGATTGCCGTCATCCCTGACCTCGAATCAGCGTATGGTTTTTTAATAAGAAGTAAGCGTTTTATTCTGGATTGCCCGGTCAAGCCGCGCATTTCCCGCGCCACCCCGGCTGTTCACTTGAACCCTGAACCTTTTTTGTTTATCCCCCGTTGCCGCCGTTGTATCCTTTTACTTCATCATCGATCTCATGCTTCAGCGAGCGGCCCATAAGCCGGAACACGGCTTCGCCCGGGGCCAGGTCTTCGTAAAGAATGCTGTACATGACCTCGCAGATGGGCATCTCTACCTTGATTTTCCGGGCGAGGTTGTAGATCGACTTGGCGGTCTTGACCCCTTCGGCCACCATGCGCATGTCGGCCAGGATGTCGGCGATCTTCATGCCCTGGCCGAGTTTGGTACCGACGGTGTAGTTCCGGCTCAGGGCGCCGGTGCAGGTGAGGATCAGGTCGCCCACGCCGGTCAGGCCGGCGAAGGTGTGGGGATCGGCGCCCATGGCAATGCCCAGGCGTCGCATTTCCGTCAGGCCCCGGGTGACGATGGCCGCCCGGGAGTTGAGGCCAAGACCCAGGCCGTCGCTGACCCCGGAAGCCACGGCGATGACGTTCTTGACCGCGCCGCCCAGTTCCACGCCGATGACGTCGTTGTTGGTGTAGACGCGGAAGAGGGGGGCGGAGAAGGCCTGCTGCAGGAACAGGGCCGTCTCCTGATTTTCGGCGGCCACGGCCACCACCGCCGGATACCCGGCCGCTACTTCGCGGGCGAAGGTCGGCCCGGACAGCACTGCCAGCCGGTCCCGGGGAGTTCTTTTCAGGGTTTCGCCCAGGACGCCGGTCATGGTCAGGAGCGACTCGTTTTCGATCCCCTTGGAAGCGGTCACCACGAACGTCCTGTCGCTGATAATGTCGGCTATTTTGGACGAAACGGAGCGCATCAGGTGAGACGGCACCACCATCAGGACGATGTCCTTATCGGCGACCACTTCAGCCAGATCGTTGGAAACCGATATGCCGCCGGCCAGTTTGATGCCCGGCAGAAAGAGTTTGTTCTCGTGCTCTTTTTCGATCTGGTCCTTCAGTTCCGGCTCATAGGCCCAGAGCATGGGTGCCATTCCCTTGGCCGCCAGCAGGTTGGTCAGGGCCGTTCCCCAGCTGCCGGCGCCCACCACGCCGATGCGGATGTCGGTTGACGTGCTATTCATCGCTGTCACTCCGGGAATCGTCGTTTTCAGGCTCATCGGTACCGGCGTCATCGGCTCCGGCGGTGTCACCGCTTTCCTTTTCCGCCAGCCGGGCCGCGCCGGTGACGCTGTCGCCTTCATCCAGGCCGATCAGTTTAACGCCCTGGGTGTTGCGGCTGATGGTGGAAACACCGCTGACCGGAATCCGGATGAGCTTGCCCGAATCGGTCATGATCATGACGTCGTCCTCGTCCTCCACCAGGATGATGGCCACCACCCGTCCGTTCCGGGCGCTGGTTTTGATGGTGATGACGCCTTTGCCGCCCCGCTTGTTGATGGGGTATTCATCAATGGAGGTGCGTTTGCCGTAGCCGTTTTCAGTGATGGTGAACAGTGTTTTGCCATGACTCAACACTTCCATGCTGACCAGGCGGTCGTCGTCCTCCAGGTTCATGCCGCGCACCCCCCGGGATACGCGGCCCATGGGCCGGGCATCGGACTCCAGGAAGCGGACGGATTTCCCCTGGGCGGAACCCAGGAAAACGTTCCAGGAACCGTCGGTGATCCGGGCGGAAATAAGCTCGTCGCCGGGTACCAGGTCGATTCCCTTGATGCCGCCGGCCCGGGGACGGCTGTATTCCATCAGGTCGGTTTTTTTAACCATGCCGTTGCGGGTGGCCATGAGCACATAGTACCCGGCCTCGAATTCCGGCACGTTCAGAACCGTGGCCAGCGACTCTCCCTCCGCGAAGTTGAGCAGGTTGACGATGGCCGTGCCCCGGCTGGCCCGGCCGGCCTGGGGAACTTCGAAAACCTTTCGCCAGTAAACACTGCCTCTGTTGGTGAAGAAGAGCAGGGTATGATGGGTGGAGGCGATGAACAGCCGGTCCACGAAATCGTCTTCCTTGATCCCCATGGCGGTCTTGCCCTTGCCGCCGCGCTGCTGCTTGCGGTAAAGGCTGATGGGGTTGCGCTTGATGTATCCGGACCGGGACACCGTCACCACCATGTCCTCTTCGGCGATCATGTCCTCGATCTTGATTTCCCGGGTGGCGTCTTTGAGAACCACCGTCCGCCGCTCATCACCGAACTCCTGTTTGATCTCGGCCAGCTCTTCCTTGATCAGGGTCAGGACGATTTTTTCGCTGCCCAGGATCTCCTTGAACCAGGCGATCTGCTTTAAGGTTTCTTCGTATTCGGCGATGATCTTTTCCCGTTCCAGGCCGGTCAGGCGCTGCAGGCGCATTTCCAGGATAGCCTGGGCCTGGATGGCGGTCAGGGCGAAGGTTTCCATCAGGCCGGTTTTGGCTTCCGGCGGAGAGGGCGACCGCCGGATCAGGGCCACCACCTCGTCCAGGTGATCCAGGGCGATTTTCAAGCCTTCCAAGATATGGGCCCGCTCCTCGGCTTTGGTCAGGTCATAGCGGGTCCGCCGGATGATGATCTCCTTGCGGTGCAGGATAAAATAAGAGAGGATTTCCTTTAAGCAGAGCAGGGCCGGCCGGTTGTTGACCACCGCCAGCAGGTTGATGCCGAAGGTGGTCTCCAGCCGGGTGTGCTTGTAAAGCTGGTTGATGACCACTTCGGCAAAATGGTTCTTCTTCAGGCCGATGGCGATGCGCATGCCGTCCTTGTCGGATTCGTCCCGGACATAGCGGATGCCGTCGATGACTTTTTCCTTGACCAGATCGGCGATTTTTTCGATCAGCACCGCCTTGTTGACCTGGTAGGGCAGTTCATCGATGACGATGGTCTCGTCGTTGCCCTTGTTGTCTTTCTCCACCGACACCCGGCCGCGGATCTTGATGCTGCCCCGGCCGGTGGCGTATGCCTCGCGGATACCCACGTCGCCGTGAATGATGCCGTAGGTGGGGAAATCCGGTCCTGGGATGTGACGCATCAGCCCTTCGACGGTAATGTCCGGATGGTCGATCAGGGCCGTGATGGCGTCGCATACCTCGGCCAGGTTGTGGGGCGGGATGTTGGTGGCCATGCCCACGGCGATGCCGGACGAACCGTTGATCAGCAGCGCCGGGATCTTGGACGGCATGACGGTAGGCTCGGACAGGCTTTCATCGTAGTTGGGCGTGAAATTGACGGTTTCCTTGTCGATGTCCTGGAGCATCTGGTGCGACAGTTTGGCCATGCGCACTTCGGTATACCGCATGGCCGCCGGAGAGTCGCCGTCGATGGAGCCGAAGTTGCCCTGGCCGTCTACCAGCGGATAGCGCATGGAAAAGTCCTGGGCCATGCGCACGATGGCGTCGTAGACGGCCGCGTCGCCATGGGGATGGTATTTACCGATGACATCGCCGACGACACGGGCCGATTTCTTGTAGGGCTTGTTCCAGTCATTTTTCAACTCGTGCATGGCGAAGAGAATGCGCCGGTGGACGGGTTTCAGCCCGTCGCGCACGTCCGGCAAGGCCCTGCCGATGATGACGCTCATGGCGTAATCCAGATATGACCGCTGCATCTCTTTTTTGATGCTGATCTCTTCTTCGAGGCGTACTTCGTTTTCTTCCATTGGTATCAACCTGTCGTATTAAACAAAATCTTTATCTCTGCCGCCGGCCGGAAAGGGCGCTGCGGAAGTCGGTCCGTTGCCATTACCGCTTCATAAAGGCCCGGGCCATCAGCGGCTCACAAAACCGCCGGCCGTAATCAGCAGCATGAATTCATAAGTAAAGACCGCGGTGTAATTTTGCATGAAGTGGAATACGATTCCGCCGCCGATTATGGCCGGAACGCCGAAGAAGATCAGGATGCCGATAATTCTCGGAATGGTCATTTTTCTCTCCTCACTGTAATACGGTTGATGCGCTGGCCATTGCCACGGTCGTGCTCCGGTTATCGTTCAATAGCCATGGCCATGCCCATGCCGCCGCCGATGCACATGCTGATCAGCCCGGTATGATGGCCTTTCCGTTTCATTTCATGAATGGCCGTGACCATCTGTCGGGCGCCGGTACAGCCGATGGGATGACCCAGGGAAATCCCGCTGCCCAGGGGGTTGGGCTTGTCGTTGGGAAGGCCCAGTTCGCGCAGGCAGCCGATGGCCTGGGAGGCAAAGGCTTCGTTGAGTTCGATCAGGTCAAAGTCGGTGACGGCCATGTTGAGGGAACGGAGCAGCTTGCGAACGGCGGGAACAGGGCCCAGGCCCATATAAGCCGGGTCCAGGCCGCCGGAAGCGAACCCCTTGATGGCGGCCATGGGCTCAAGGCCCATTTCTTTTGCCTTGTCCGCGCTCATCAGCAGAACGGCCGCGGCGGCGTCGTTGATGCCGGAGGCGTTGCCGGCGGTAACCGTGCCGTTCTTGTCGAAAGCCGGTTTCAGCCTGCCCATTTTTTCCAGGCTGGTTTCCATGGGCCGCTCGTCGGTGTCGAAAACAATATCGGTTTTGCCTTTGATGACCACCGGCGTGATTTCTTCCTTAAACAGCCCGTTGCGGATGGCCGCCAGCGCCCGGGTGTGGCTCAACACCCCCAGTTCATCCTGTTCCTGCCGGCTGATGTTGTACTTTTTGGCGATGTTCTCGGCGGTCACGCCCATTTGATAGCCGTAAAAAATTTCATACAGGCCGTCAAAGACCATGAGGTCGTAAATGTCGCCGGTGCCGGTCAGCTCCATGCGGTGGCCCCATCTGGCCTTGGGCAGGGCCATGGGCGCCAGGCTCATGCTTTCCTGGCCGCCGGCGACGATGACATCGGCCTGGCCGGCCATGATGGCGGCGGCCCCCACGGCGATGGCCTTGAGGCCCGAGCCGCAGATCTTGTTGACGGTCATGGCCGGGGTCTCCTTGGGCAGGCCGGCCCGGATCATGGCCTGGCGGGTGGTGTTCTGGCCCTGGCCGGCCTGGAGAACGTTGCCCATGATGACCTCGTCGACGGCCACCGGGACGGCGGAAGCGTCCCAGTCACCGGCCGCTTTTTCGAGCTCGATCGGCCCCTGGTCCTTCAGGCTGTCCGGCGCGACCTCTCTCATCAGGTCGTTTGTGGCCGGCCTCAGGCCGGCTTTTTTAAACAGGGCCTTCATGACGATGGCACCCAGATCAACCACGGGAACACTTTTCAGCGAACCGCCGAAGGCGCCGATGGCGGTCCTGACACCATTGACAATAACGACTTCTTTCATCTTCATCTCCTTATCCGTCTTTTTCCACGGTTATTTTCAAGAAGAGCTCATCCAGCTGGGCCCGTCCGATTTCCGACGGCGCGTCCGTCAGCAGGCAGGCCGCTTTCTGGGTCTTGGGAAAGGCGATGACATTCCGGATGGAATCCTCGCCGCACAGCATCATGATCAGCCGGTCAAACCCCATGGCCATGCCGCCGTGGGGCGGGGCCCCGGAAGCCAGGGCTTTTAGTAAAAATCCGAATTTTGCTTCATACTCTTCCGGTTTCAGGCCCAGGGCGGAAAACAGGCGTTCCTGGATCTGCCGGTTGTGAATCCGAATGCTGCCGCCGCCGATTTCGGTACCGTTGAGTACCAGGTCATAGGCCCGGGAACGGACCGCTTCCGGATCTGTTTCCAGTTTGTCCATATCCTCGGGGTTGGGGGCGGTGAAGGGGTGGTGCTTGGCCTGGTAGCGTTTTTCCGTTTCGTCGTATTCAAAAAAGGGAAAATCCGTAACCCAGATGAAGCGCATCTCGTCCTTGCTGATCAGGCCCATCTTTTCGGCCACGTGATTTCTCAGGTTGCCCAGGGCGTCGTTGACGATGGTCGCCCGGTCGGCGCCGAACAGGACCAGGTCGCCCACCTCCATGGAGAGACGCTCCGTGAGGGCGGCCTTTTCGCTGTCGGAAAAGAATTTGACGATGGGCGACTGCCAGCCGTCTTCCCGGACCTTGATCCAGGCCAGGCCCTTGGCCCTGAAAATGGCGGCATAGGCGGTAAAATCATCCAGCTCCTTGCGGGTGAACTTTTCTCCGCCCTTGACGTTCATGGCCTTGACGATGCCGCCTTTTTTCACGGCGTCGGCGAAGACCTTGAACTGGCTGCCGGCCATGATGTCGGTGATGTCGTGCAGTTCCAGGCCGAACCGCAGGTCCGGCTTGTCCAGCCCGTAGGCGGCCATGGCGTCGTCGTAGGTCATGCGGTCAAAGGGCAGGGAAACCTCGCGGCCGGTGATCGCCCTGATGATGGCCGCCACCAGCCCTTCGCCGATGGCCATGATGTCCTCCTCGCCGATGAAGGACATCTCCATGTCGATCTGGGTGAATTCCGGCTGACGGTCGGCCCGCAGGTCCTCGTCCCGGAAACACTTGACGATCTGGTAATAACGGTCGAAGCCGGCGACCATCAGCAGCTGCTTGAAGAGCTGGGGCGACTGGGGCAGGGCGTAGAAGTTGCCGGGATTGACGCGGCTGGGCACCAGGTAGTCCCGGGCGCCTTCGGGCGTGTTGCGGGTCAGAAAGGGGGTTTCGATGTCCAGAAAACCTTGTCCGTCCAGGTATTGGCGGGCCGCCATGGCCGCCCGGTACCGGGAGATGAGGTTGCGCTGCATGCCCGGCCGGCGCAGGTCGATGTGCCGGTTCTGGAGGCGGACGTTTTCCGAGACGTCCACCCGGTCCTCGATCATGAAGGGCGGGTTGTCGGCGGTGTTGAGAATCAGCAGCTCGTCGGCCAGCACTTCGATTTCGCCCGTGGCCAGGTTGGGATTGATCATGTCCTGGGGCCGCGCGGCCACGGTCCCCCGGACGCCGATCACGAATTCGTTCCGGATGACATGGGCCTTTTCATGAACAACTTTATTCCTTTCGGGGTTGAACACCACCTGGGTGAGGCCGAACCGGTCTCGCAAGTCGATAAAAATGACGCCGCCATGGTCCCGGCGGCGCTGGACCCAGCCGGTCAACACCACCTGGCTGTTCACCATACCGGCGTTCAGCGCGTTGCAGTGGTGGGTTCTTCGCAGTTTTCCTAATTCATCTGTCACGTGGAAATTCCTTTTCTTGTTGTTGGGTCTGTCAGCAACGTCTTCAATTGTTCCACCAATCCGGCGAGGGGCAGTTCACGCTGCTGCTGGGTTCGCATGTTTCGCAGGACCGCCCGGCCGGCCGACAGTTCCGATTCCCCGATAATCAGGGTTTCGGCGGCACCGAGCCGGTCGGCCTGTTTCATCTGGCTTTTCAGACCGCGTTCGTCGAAACACATTTCAACTGAAAATCCGAATAGTTGCAGTTCGCTCATCCACCGGAAGGCCTTTTCCCGGATTTCGCTGCCCAGGGCGGCGATGAACAGGTCGACGCCCGTTTCGATGGTCAGGCGGTTGCTTTGCCGGACCAGTTCGATCAGCCGTTCGCATCCGACGGCAAACCCCACCGCCGGCTGATCCGGTCCCCCCAGCATTTTGACCAGCTCGTCGTAACGGCCGCCGCCGGCGATGGCGTTCTGGGCGCCGAGGCTGCCGGTTTGCACCTCAAAGGTCGTGCGGGTGTAATAATCAAGCCCCCTGACCAGCCGGTCGTCGAGTTGAAAATCCACATGAAGGTCGGTCAGCAGGGTCTTGACCGCCGCAAAGTGGGCTTCGCATTCGGGGCAGAGGCAGGCGGCGATGGCCGGGGCCCCGGCGGCGGCCCGGCGGCACTCTTCCACCTTGCAGTCCAGCACCCGCAGAGGATTGCGGTCGAGCCGCTGGCGGCAGTCGGCGCAGAGGATTTCCCGGTGCTTTTCCAGAAAAGCGTGCAGCGCTTGTTTGTATGCCGGCCGGCATTGCCGGCATCCCAGAGAGTTGAGATGGACGGTCACGTCATCGATTCCCAGGCGCCTGAACAGAGTCGTGACCAGCAGGATCATCTGGGCGTCCAGGTAAGGTTCTTTGACGCCAAAGGCCTCGGCGTTGATCTGGTGAAACTGTCGATACCTGCCCTTCTGGGGCCGTTCCCGGCGGAACATGGGCCCGATGGTATAGAGTTTCCGACAGGGGTTGGCGGCGTACAGCTGATGCTGGATATAGGCCCGGACAACGGAAGCGGTCGCCTCGGGTCGGAGGGTCACCAGGTCACCTTTTCTGTCGGCAAAGGTGTACATCTCTTTTTCAACAATATCAGTATCTTGACCGATACTTTTTTCAAACAGGCCGGTTCTTTCAAGGATCGGCGGCCGCAGCTCAACAAAGCCGAAACAGGCGAAAATTTCGGCCGCCAGGTTTTCCACCTGACGCCAGTAACCGGACTCGTCCGGCAGGATGTCTTTAAAGCCTTTAATTAACTGAATCATTGCAATACGTTGTGTTTCATCCGGTTTATTCTGGGATATCGTTCTTAAACTTATTAAATTTATATGGCAGGGCCTGTTTAGTCAATACTTTAATCCGGTCCGCCGGCTTTTTCCCGTGGTGTTTATTTGACATGAAATCCGATCAATGCGACATATAATCAAATAAGGTGAATGGCATGAAAGTCCTGGTTGTGGAAGATAACGCCGCCACGCGAAAGCTGCTGGAGACGCTGCTGACCAAGTGGGGGTATTGGGTGGAGGCGGCCGGAGACGGGAAAAGGGCATTGGAGATTGTCAACGCCCCTGATCCGCCCCGGCTGATTCTGCTGGACTGGGTCATGCCCGGCATGGATGGCATCGAACTGTGCCGGAGGATTCGCTCCTCGACTTCCGGGGCGGAAACCGGTCATATTATCATTCTGACGGCCAGGGGAGAGAAAAAGGACATTGTGGAGGGCCTCCAGGCGGGCGCCGACGATTATGTTGTTAAGCCTTTTGACTCCGGTGAGTTGCGGGTTCGTATCAATGCCGGCAAACGGATTATCGAACTGCATGACGCCCTTGACCGGCGCGGCAAAATTCAGGGCGTGCTGGAAATGGCGGGAGCGGTCTGCCATGAAATGAATCAACCGCTTCAGACCATTACCGGCTATCTGGATCTTATCATGATGGAAATGGCGGATCCGCATCATCCCTTGATAGAGAAACTGCAGATCATTAAAGAGCAGATCAATCGCATGGGGGGGATTACCCGGAAACTCATGAGAATTACCACTTATGAAACCCGGGAGTACATGGAAGGCACCAAAATTATTGATATAGACAAGTCCGCTTCCAAAGATAAAGGGCATCTCTAAAAATCGCTTTTTAGAAATGCCCTAAAATATCCTGATAAATGGCGGTATTCTCAAGTATTAAGTGCGGATAGCAGTCGGTGATCAGGTTTTAAAGAACATTCCGATGATGATAAAAACGAGCCCGACGGCCAGGATCAGCAGGGGAATCTGGGTTGTGCCGATGAATTCGGCTGCGGGATAGAGTTTGGGCCAGGGGATTTTTTCAATCCAGTCCAGCCCAATCAGTTCTTCGATGGTGAAAATTTCAAGCGTCTTGCCCGTAACACTGGCAATCTTCCCAAAAAACCAGTAAATCGCGGCGCCGATCCAGAGCACAAGACCGATGATGGAATATTTCATCCTTATTTTCCTTAAATGAGTTGCGTGGCGATTTTACGCCACCTTATTCCAGTTAAAAGAATACTCAATAAACGGTTTAAAGTCAAATTTTTTTCTGCGGGCGCATTTCCGGGAAAAGGCGCCGGATGTCTTGCCGGTCGGCCTTGCAGATGCCCCGTTCCGTAATAAAACCGGTCACCAGCCGGGCCGGGGTGACGTCAAAGGCATAGTTGGCGGCCGGGCTGCTTTCCGGCACCAGCAGCACCTGCCGCAGTTTGCCTTCCGCCAGGCCTTGTATATATCGCACCTCGTCCGGGTCACGTTCTTCAATGGGGATTTCCTTCAGACCGTCCTCCATCTCCCAGTCAAATGTACTCGACGGCAGGGCCACGTAAAAGGGGATGTTGTTGTCTTTGGCGGCCAGGGCTTTTAAATAGGTACCGATCTTGTTGGCCACGTCGCCGGTGTGCGTGGTCCGGTCGGTGCCGACAATCACCAGGTCGACCAGGCCGTGCTGCATCAGATGGCCGCCGGCGTTGTCGGTGATGACCGTGTGGGGAATACCGTGGCGGCCGAGTTCCCAGGCGGTCAACCGGGCGCCCTGGTTCAAAGGCCGCGTCTCGTCCACCCAGACATGGACGCTGATATGGTGGTCAAAGGCCGTGTAGATCGGCGCCGTGGCGGTGCCGTATTCCAGGCAGGCCAGCCAGCCGGCGTTGCAGTGGGTGAGGATATTGACCGGCGCGCCGTTCTTTTTTTTGCTGATCCCGGCGATCAGGGGCAGGCCGTGTTCCCCGATGAGGCGGCAGTTTTCCGCCTCTTCATCGGCAATGGCCAGGGCCTCGGTCCGGGCCGCGCGGCAGCGCTCGGCAAAGGTCTCGGCGGCCAGGGTTTTTTCCACTACCCGGTCCACGCCCCAGGCCAGGTTGACGGCCGTCGGCCGGGCGTTTTTCAGGCGTTCACACTCCCGGGTGAAATGGTTGACAAAGTCGGCTTCACCGGCATTGCGCGCGGCCAGAAACGCGCCAAAGCCGCCGGTGGCGCCGATGAGCGGGGCGCCCCGGACCATCATGTCCTTGAGGGCGATGATGACCTCGTCGACAGTGGCCAGGTCGACCACGACAAACTCATGCGGCAGCAGCCGCTGATCGATAATCTGTATCGTTTTTTCATTTCCGGCCAGCCATATGGGCCGCTGGTTCTTCTTCCCCGTTTCCATTCCGGACATACCTTTCTTGCGGCAGGCCATGACCAGGAACGCCTGCCGCGTTTTTTATTTGCCGAGCCGTTGAATCACAGAACCGGTTGTAATCAATACCGGCCTTGCAGTCAAGACGATTCCCGGGGGCATACCTGATTGACACCCTGGATGCCTTCCCATATATTACAATTCCAAGGGCTGTTGATAACAAAACCAAAAAAAGGGAGGCAGGACGTTGATTAAAAACAAGTTGTTCTGGCGGGGGCAGATGGGGTTCGCGGTGGCGGGCTGGATCTTTATCTTCTGGGGGTTGCTGGCGCCGGTCTCAAACCCCGTGCTTACTTTTGTCTGGTGGGTGGTGCTGCTGCTGTGGGCGGTGGGCCATCCCCTGGAACTGGCCATGTCCCTGCCGGTCGGTAAAAAAGCCGGCCTGTCCCTTGAACGGACACTGGCCATGACCCTGGTCTTCGGGATCACCTGGTGGATTCCCCTGAAGCTGGGCGTCTTTGACCGCTGACACATGGCCGGTGAAGACAAAACACCCCTTGTCCCGTTAAAGGGGCAGATCGATCGCATTACCTACACCGATCCGGAAAGCGGTTTTACCGTGGCCCGCATGAAGGCCCAGGGTCACCGGGAGCTGGTCACGGTGGTGGGGAACTTCGCCGCCGTTTCCCCGGGAGAGGTCCTGTCCATGAAGGGACAATGGGACCATCATTCCAAATTCGGCGAACAGTTCCGGGTATCCGAATACACCACCGAGGCGCCGGCCACGGTGGAGGGGATCCGCAAGTACCTGGGCTCGGGCCTGATCGATGGGATCGGTCCGGTCATGGCCGAGCGGATCACGGACATGTTCGGCCCGGAGACGCTCAACATCATGGCCGCGGACATCACGCAGTTGCGGCGCGTGAGCGGTATCGGCGACAAGCGGATCGAAATGATCAGGGCCGCCTGGGATGAGCAGAAGGGCGTCCGGGACGTGATGTTGTTTCTTCAGAGCAACGGCGTCAGCACCGGTTACGCCATCAAGATCGTCCGTGCTTACGGCGGTGACGCCATCAAGGTGGTCACCTCCGATCCCTACCGGCTGGCCTCCGACATATCCGGAATCGGCTTTACCATTGCCGACCGGATCGCCCGGAAACTGGGTTTCGCCAAAGACTGCGGCCCCCGGATACGGGCCGGTGTCCTGTATGTACTCAACCATCTGGCCGACGAGGGGCATGTCTATTTCCCTTACCGGCGGCTGGTGGAAAAGAGCATGGAGATGCTGGAGGTCGATCACCCGGCGGTGGCCGCGGCCTTGGAGGAACTGAAGGAGAGCCGGGACATCATCATGGACACCCTGGATCCGCCCGACGAAGAGGCGGGGGAAAAGGACCGGGCCGTCTATCTTTCTATTTATTACCGGTGCGAAACCGGGATCGCCGCCTTTCTGACGAACTTGATGAAGGGCCGGAAGATCGTCCGGGAGATCGACGCCGACAAAGCCCTGACCTGGGTTCAGCGGGAACTGGCCATGGAATTTGCCGAAAAGCAGATCGAGGCGGTGAAAACCGCCTGCCGGGAAAAGATCATGATCATCACCGGCGGGCCGGGAACGGGCAAGACCACTATTATCCGGGCGATCGTGAAAATTTTTCTGGCTTTAAAAGCCCGGCCCCTGCTGGCCGCGCCCACCGGCCGGGCCGCCAAAAAAATGAAAGAGGCGACCGACCATGAAGCCCGGACCATTCATCGTCTCCTGGAATACAGCCTGGCCAAGGGCGGGTTCCAGCGGAACACCGACCGGCCCCTGGACTGCGACCTGCTGATCATCGACGAATCGTCCATGGTGGACACGGTGCTGATGTATCACCTGCTCAAGGCGGTGCCTCCTTCGGCCGTCCTCATCCTGGTGGGGGACGTCAATCAGCTGCCGTCCGTGGGCGCGGGCAATGTTCTCCGGGACGTGATCGGCTCGGGAGCGGTGCCGGTGGTGGCTTTAAATGAAATTTTCCGCCAGGCCCGGCAAAGCCGGATTATCGTCAACGCCCATAAGATCATTAACGGCATCATTCCGGAAACACGCCGTGACAGCGACGACAGCGATTTCTTTTTTATCGAAGAGCCCGATCCGGAAAAAGTGCTGGAGATAATCACCGCCCTGGTCAAGGAACGGATTCCCCGCCGGTTCAACCTTGACCCGGTGGATGATATCCAGGTGTTAAGCCCCATGCACAAGGGGGTGATCGGGACGGCCAGTCTCAACCAGCGGCTGCAGGCGGCCCTCAATCCGCCGGAGGGCAACGCCGTCAGGGGCGGGGAGGGCTTCGCGCTCCACGACAAGGTCATGCAGATCCGGAACAATTACGACAAGGAGGTTTTCAACGGCGACATCGGCCGCATTGTACACATTGATCATGACGCGCGGCAGGTCACGGTGGATTTTGACGAACGGAAAGTCGCCTATGGCTTTTCCGAACTGGACGAGCTGGTTCTGGCCTACGCTATTTCCGTTCACAAGTCCCAGGGATCGGAATATCCGGCGGTGGTCATTCCCCTGCTGACCCAGCACTATCTGTTGCTGGCCCGGAACCTGGTCTACACCGCGGTCACGCGGGGCCGCAGCCTGGTGGTGATCGTCGGCACGGTCAAGGCCCTGGCCATCGGGGTCAACAACAACAAGACCAGCCTGCGGTACACGGGCCTGCGCCGACGGCTGGAGGACAGCCGGGCGGTATAATCCTTCCCGGTTACGGCGTCTTTCCCGGCGGATAGGCCTGCTGATATTTCGCTTTCAGCGCCCGCAGGGTATCGAGGTACTTTTCCTGAAAGACAAGCTTGCTCTGGCTGCCGATGTCGTCCATGGAAATGTCGATATGCGGGCGGATGTCGATGCCGTAAGTATTCTTCTTTTCGTCGCTGGCCCGGTCAAGAATCAGAACGCTGTAATAGGTAACCAGGGCGCGGACGACCGACTCCCGGCGCATCAGGTAGCTCTTGCCGGAAAGGGTGTTGAGAAAAAAACCGGCGTACTCGTACAATGTCTCCCGGGAGGGGCAGCCCCCGGGTTCCTGGCGGCAGCAGTCGTCGTTCATGTATAATTCATGGAAATTGGCCAGGGCGGATTCCAGGATGTCGCCTTCATGGGAAAGAACGCTTTTGACCAGCAGGACCCGTTCCTTTCCCAGCACCTTGAAGAAGTGGGCGCTGTTGCGGACCAGGGTGACGATGTCCCGGGTTTCGCCCGTCACGATGGGCAGGTGCGCGGACAGGTCCTGGAACACGCGGATATAAAACTGATAGGCCGTTTCTTCCCTGGTGAAGGCGCGGACATAGTCTTTGCCGTCTAGGTAAACGAAAAAGGCGCGGATCTGATTTTTCAGTGTCTCACATCGATCGGCCGCGGATTCTTCCGGTGAGCGGCCGAACACTTCAGCTGCCCGGTCTTCAGGTATGGCCGGTGACTCTTGCCCGGGAAGCGCCTGCGGTGATTCGCTTATTTTCTGTTCCATCAGGGCCAACCGCTCTTGCAGCTGTTCCCGGTCCCGTTCAAGGTCGCTGACCTCACGGTTGTGCCGGCCGGTCATCTCCCGGTATCCATAGTAAAGGCCGGCGGCGAGAAGAAGGACGGCGATCACGGCAAGAACTGTTTTCAGAACGCCGGGATCGTGCTGATCGCGGTGTTTTTTCATGGGATGTGCTCCTTGTTTTTTGAGTTTTATCCGGAGCCGCTATCTGCTTGTTTCTTTTCCTTTGCCCTCATAAGGACATTGACGTCTTCCTGATGCCGGGGGGAATCGATTCGTCTCTTTGCTGCGATCAGACTGTCAATGTCTATCCAGTTGGCGTCAACATCGCCGTATTTGCTGATGATTCTTTTTCCCCAGACCTCGCCAAAGGAAAGCCCTGAAAGCGACAGCAGAATGTCAATTCGGTCCGGGGGCACGCCGAGTTGAAGGATTTCATTCGCTTTAACAGGAAGGGACAGAAAAAAGGGGGATCCGAATTCAGCCAGGGTGCGGTTGGCTTTTTCTACGTTGTCCGCCTGCGGATCCACCCATATATCCATATCTTTGGTATATCGCGGTTTGGCGTGAAATATGACCGCCAAACCACCGACAATCAGATACCGGACATCATGTTTTTCCAGAAGCTGGAGAATGTCCTCAAAATCCCGGATGGTATCCATGACTATTCTTTCAGGCGATCGGAGTTCACTTTTTTTATGTCATTCCGGATGGCCACCAGAGCGGACAGCCGGTCCTGGGGGGTCTGCTTCAGCCAGAACTCGAGATCCCAGTCGTCAGCTTCAGCATAACTATGCGACACCTGTCCGGTTATCTTTTTCCGGCGGATTTCCGAACGTTCGTTAATGGTCATGACCCTAACTGTCCTTCTTTGTAGCTGAATACCCGGTTACTGGAAATAGGTGCGGTAAATCTCTTCCTGTTCGTCCAGGATTTCTTTTAAGATGGCGATGTTGGTCATCGGATTCATGATGACGCAGCGCAGCACCACTATGCCTTCTTCGTACTTTCTTTTCATCAGAGTAGTCCGGGAGACAAAGCTTCGGCCGGCTTCCCGCTGAATCCGCTGCACCGCCTGGTTGATTTCATTTAGTCGGGCAACGGCGTCGGTCCGCTCCGCATCCCCACCGTGGGCAAGGATATGTTTAATGTCGGGCGGACAGACGCGGTAGGTCAGGATGTTCAACTGCGGCCGGGTCACCAGATCGAACAGCTCTCTTTTTTCTATTTCAGCCGCGAATTCCCGGGCGGTAATGATGCCGTGATCGATCAGCAGGGCATACCCGTTTTTCCCCATGATTTTCAGGGCGCTGTCCAGCACCAGGGAGTTGGCCTCCCGCGATCCGCTCAGGGATTTGATGCCCAGGTCGACCGAGCCCGGCCGGTTGACATAGTTGGCGTGATAGGCCACGACATTCATGATATACGGGTCTTTAAAATACACCATGCCGCAGCTCATGGGCATGTAGAACTGCTTGTGGCCGTCGATGGTGACCGAATCGGCCAGTTCGATGCCGTCTAAAAGATGCTTGTGCCTTTCCGACATGAGGGCCGGCCCGCCCCAGGCGGCATCCACGTGAAAGAAAATATTCCCCCGGGCGCAGATTTCCCCGATCTGTCGCAGGGGGTCGACGGCGCCTGTTTCCGTGGCGCCGGCTATACCCACCACCGCTATGATTTTGACACCCTGTTCTTTCCTGATATCGGCGATGGTATTGACCAGGCAGTTGATATCCATGCGGTGATCGCCGTCCACATCGATGGGAACAATATTCCGATTGCCGATGCCGAGGATGCCGCCGGCCTTTTTCAGAGAGTAATGTCCCCGCCGGGAAACGAGGATGACGCCCTTCTGCACGCCATAGTGCCGGTAGGCGGCCGTCAGTCCTTCTCCTTCAATGCCGCTGAAATCGCGGTCCCGGGGGAAAGCCCTGTTCCGGGCGACCCAGAGCGCCGTCAGGTTGGCGGTGGTGCCGCCCTCGACAAAACTCCCCAGGGTGCTGTGAATATTCTGGACGTGTTCGCGGTAAAATGCTTCCGGCCGGTTGAAAATCAGCCGGTGGATTTTGGCCAGGACCTGTTTTTCCAGCACGGAAAATACTTTGGAAGTTTCCAGCTTGACGACATTCTGGTTCAGCGCCGCGGAGATGGTTTTCAAATGAACCATGAAAAACGGGATGGCGGAGGTCATATGGCCCACGAAATAGGGCGAGGCGACGTTGACGCCGTGAGGCGAGATGTCGCTGATCAGTTCACGGATGACGTCGGAGAGCTTCTTTTCCGGGTTATCGTTGATGAGGGTTTCCGTGAAGCAATCGGCCAGATCCTTGAGGCTGATGGCTTCGGTGATACCGACATGACTTCTGAGGAAGTCATTCAGCCCGAAAAGGATCTGTTCCATGTATTTGAGCAGCGTCGCCCGGCAGGCTTCATCTTCCGGACGGATGAACACCCGCATCAGCGCGTCCCAGTCGGCGACCAGTTTGGGCGGTTCTTCGGTAATAGCGCTTTCGGGAAGGATTTCCTCGACCTGGGGCCTGTTATATCGTGCCATCTGCTTTCACCTGCGCTTTTTTAAGAAAAGGCGATTTCCCTGATTTTTAGCTGATCAGCTTAACATTTGTAGGCACCGAATTCAAAATAAAATTGACGCCATGGCCGGGTTCGGATATTTTTCCTGCGTCACAGGGCATTGGCCGGCGCGGTCACGGAAACAATCGCGTATATCCGCGGCAATGGTTGACAGGGAAGACAGTATCTTATAGAAGAGAGAACAGGAAGCTGACCTGTCATCCACCGGCCGTTCGTGGCGCCGGTGTTGACCATGAACGGTGTGAAAAGGCAGAGGCAAGACGCGTCATGAGCGGTGAAATCAGTATCAATGGGACAACTTTCCCCTTTACCGGGGGGGAAACGATTCTGGATGTGGCCCGAAGAAACGGAATCGATATCCCGACGCTTTGTCATCTCAAAGGCACCGCGCCTACAGGGACATGCCGGGTCTGCGTGGTGGAAGTGGAGGGAAGTAATACGCTGGCAACTGCCTGCAACACCCCTGCGGGGGAAAACATGGTCGTTAAAACCGAATCTCCTCTGGTAATCGCTTCCCGCCGGACAACCATCGCGCAAATGTTATCGGCGGGCAATCATAATTGCGCTGTCAGCGGTTCTTCCGGAAAAGACTGGACACAGTTTCAGCTCGGTGTGCAGCAGGCCGACGGCGCCGCTGATTTGTGCCCGGCCTGGGGGGACTGCCGTCTTCAGGACCTGGCCTATCGCTATCAGGTGACCGGTGGGTTGCCCGGCCATGACAGCGTCCGGTATCCCATGGAAACGGTTAATCCGTTCATTGTACGGGATTTTTCCCGCTGCATCGGCTGCGGACGTTGCGTCAAGGCCTGCCGGGAAGTTCAGGTCAACCATGCCATCGAGGCCCGGGTGGGCGACGACGGCTCCATTGATAAGATCATTACGCCGGGGGATAAACCCCTGGCCGATTCGGATTGCGTCTTCTGCGGCGAATGCGTCCAGGCCTGTCCGGTGGGCGCCCTGGTTTACAAGAATTCACGTTTCGATGCCCGGCCCTGGGAGACCCGGCGGGTCAGAACCACCTGCAGCTACTGCGGCGTGGGCTGCCAGATGGTTCTCCATGTCCGGGGCAATACCGTCCGGCGGGTGACGGGCGTTGAGGATGCCGCCCCCAACTACGGCAGTCTCTGTGTCAAGGGCCGTTTCGGATACGACTTTATCTCTTCCGGGGAGCGGCTGACCACGCCGCTGATCAGGGAAAACGGGACCTTCCGGCCGGCCGGGTGGGAGGAAGCCATGCAGGTCGTGGCCCGGCGGTTGTCCGGGATCAGGCAGCAGTCCGGCCCGGACAGCATCGGCGTACTGACTTCCGCCAGAATTACCAATGAGGAAAACTACCTGGCCCACAAATTCGCCCGGGCGGTTTTGAAAACCAACAATATCGATCATTGCGCCCGTCTCTGACATTCCTCGACTGTGGCCGGTCTGGCCGCGGCATTCGGCAGTGGCGCCATGACCAATCCCATTGCCGACATCGAGCGGGCGGAAGTGATTCTGGCGACAGGCACCAACACCACCGAGAACCATCCGGTCATTGCCGCATACGTAAAGCGGGCCGTCGAGAAAAAAAAAGCGCGGCTGCTGGTGATCGATCCTCGCCGCATCCGGCTGGCGGATTTTGCCGAGAAATGGCTGCGGCCCCACACCGGAACCGATGTGGCCTGGATTAACGGCTTGATGCACGTCATTATCAGAGAAGACCTGTACGATAAAACGTTTGTGGAGGCGCGGACGACCGGATTCCAGGAAATGAAAAGCATGGTGGAAAAGTTCACCCCGGAATTCGTGGAAAGCATCACCGGCATTGCCGCGGAGGATATTGTCGAAGTCGCCCGGATTTACGCCGGGGCCAAACCGGCCAGTATTCTATACTGCATGGGCATTACTCAGCACACCACCGGTACCGATAACGTCAAATCGCTGGCCAACCTGGCCATGCTTTGCGGCCAGCTGGGGGTGATCGGCGGCGGCGTCAACCCCCTGCGGGGACAGAACAACGTCCAGGGGGCCTGCGATATGGGCGGGCTGCCCAATGTCTTCACCGGCTACCAGAAGGTCACCGACGAGGCGGCCAGGAAAAAACTGGAAGAAGCCTGGGGGGTGACGGGTATCCCCTCCCAGCCCGGCCTCACCGTGACCCAGATGATTCCCGCGGCCCATGAAGGAAAGATCAAGGCCCTTTACATCATCGGCGAAAATCCGATGCTGTCGGATCCGGATCTGAATCATGCCCGGGACTGCCTGTCCAAATTGGATTTTATGGTGGTTCAGGACATTTTCATGACGGAAACGGCACGGATGGCGGATGTGGTGCTGCCCTCCACCTGCTTTGCCGAAAAGGAAGGAACGTTTTCCAATACCGAGCGCCGGGTGCAGCGGGTCCGCAAGGCGGTTGAACCGCCGGGCCAGGCCCGATCGGACTGGGAGATCATTGCCGGCATCGCGACGGCCATGGGAGTTTCCATGGCCTATCAAAGCGCCCGGCAGATCATGGAGGAAATCGCCCGGGTTACCCCTTCCTACGGCGGCATTGATTACGACCGGATCGAACAGGAGGGATTACACTGGCCCTGCCCCACGGCCGACCATCCTGGAACGCCGGTGCTGCATACCGGTCAGTTTCCCATCGGACGGGGTGTTTTCCACGCCATCGATTACCTGCCGCCGGCTGAACAGGTCGACGACGAATATCCGGTTTACCTGACGACGGGCCGGATAATTTATCATTATCATACCGGCACCATGACGCGGAAAAGCGAAGGCCTGAACGAGCGGGCGCCGGAGAATTTTGTGGAACTGGCCGCCGAAGACGCCCGGCGTTTTGGCATCGAAGAAGGAGCCCCGGTCCGCATCGTTTCCCGCCGGGGGCGCATTATCGCCAAAGCGAATGTTTCCGGGAAGGGGGTGGCCGGGACGGTTTTTATTCCCTTCCATTTCGCCGAGTCGGCCGTCAACGAATTGACCAACGCGGCCCTGGATCCGGTTGCCAGAATTCCCGAATACAAGGTCTGCGCGGTTAAGATCGAGAAGGTCTGATCCGTTTTGATAAAACGCACGAACCGGGACGGGCGGTCGATTGCCGGCAGGCTGCCTGGGGCCGGGCATTATTTTTTTTGTCCGTCTGTGACGGACGGTTTTTCCAGAAGAGTTTGGTTGTAAACAGGAGTTCCGAGGAGGTAACCGTATGCTTGTATTGACACGTAAGCTGAACGAAAAAATACGGGTCGGCGATGACATCGTCGTCACCATCATTCAGATCGATAAGGGCAGCGTCAAGATCGGGTTTGAGGCGCCCGAGAATGTCGCGATTTACAGGGATGAAGTTTATGAGAAGATTAAGAATGAAGGCCGTGAAGCCCCGGGCGACACGACCTAACCTTTTTTCTGACATCCGGCAGGGAGGCCGCCATGCATTATGAAGGAAACATGATTCGCCCGCCCAGTGAGGCTTACAGCATTCTGCTGCAGGCCACGGTGGGCTGTTCCCACAACAAGTGCACCTTCTGCGGCGCTTATAAGGGCGTGCGTTTCAAGATCAAGCCCGACGACGTGATCATGGAGGATATCGCCTTTGCCGCCCGGTACTGCCGCCATCAGAACCGGCTGTTCATCTGCGACGGTGACGCCCTGATCATCCCTCAGGAACGCCTGTTGGCGATATTGAAGGAAATCGAACGCCGCTTGCCCTGGGTGGAACGGGTAGGCGTATACGCCAACACCAAGGGGCTGAAAATGAAGTCCGACGAAGAGTTGCGCGAACTGCGCCGGCACGGACTGAAAATCGCTTACATGGGGCTGGAAAGCGGAGATGACGAAACGCTGCTGAAGGTGAACAAGGGGGCCACGGCCGACACCATGATCGCCATGGGGAAAAAAGCCCGGCGGGCCGGCATCGCCCTGTCTATCACGGTTCTCCTGGGGCTGGCCGGCCGGGAACGGTCGGAGATCCATGCCGAGAAGACGGGTCGGGTGCTGACCGCCATTGATCCCGAATATGTCGGCGCCTTGAGCCTGATGCTGATCCCGGGCACGCCCCTTTATGACGAATATGAGGCCGGCCGGTTTCCGATTCTGACGCCGGAGGAAACCCTGCGGGAATTGAGAACCATGATCGCCCACACCGATTTGAGCGGCGGCCTGTTCCACGCCAATCATGCTTCGAACTATCTGCCCATAAAGGCCCGGCTGCCGGAGGACAAAACGGCCACCTTGCGGCTGATCAACCGGGCCCTGGCCGGGCAGATCCGGCTCAAACCGGAACATTTGAGAGCCCTGTAACCACACTTATTGATAGAGGAGAAAGAAGAAATGGGTACCGCTGTCCCTGAAAGCCGTTCGGCACTGGAAGATCGCTGCATCAACACCATTCGCTGTCTGTCCATTGACGCCATTCAGAAAGCCAACTCCGGTCATCCCGGCGCTCCCATGGGTCTGGCTCCGGCCGGTTATGTCCTGTGGACGAAGGTGCTCAAGCATCATCCCGGCAGCCCGGACTGGGCCGACCGGGACCGGTTCGTGCTTTCCGGCGGACACGCTTCCATGCTTCTTTACAGCCTGCTGCATCTGACCGGTTACCCGCTCTCCCTGGACGACATCAAACAGTTCCGCCAGCTGGAGAGCAAAACCCCCGGTCACCCGGAATACGGCGTCACCCCCGGCGTGGAAACCACCACCGGCCCCCTGGGCCAGGGATTCGCCAACGCCGTCGGCATGGCCATTGCCGAGCAGCACCTGGCCCGGCGGTTCAATCGCGACGGCTTCGACATCATCAACCATTTTACCTATGCTTTCTGCGGCGACGGCGACCTGATGGAAGGGTTGAGCCATGAGGCCGCTTCTCTGGCCGGTCACCTGGGGCTGGGCAAGCTGATCTGTCTGTACGACGACAACGAGATCTCCATTGAAGGCAGTACCGACATCACCTTTACCGAAGACGTGGCCGCCCGTTTCCGCGCCTGTGACTGGCAGGTCCTGCCGGTGGACGACGGCAGCAACACCGAAGAGATTTACCGGGCCCTGCGGACGGCGCAGAATGAAACCCGGAAGCCCTCGCTGATCATTTTAAAGACCCATATCGCCCACGGCAGCCCCAACAAGCAGGACAAGGCCGATGCCCACGGCGCGCCCCTGGGAGTAGACGAGGTGGCCCTGACGAAAAAGAATCTCGGTTTCTCGCCGGACCGGCATTTTTTTATTCCGGAAGATGTCCTGCCGGTTTTCCGCAAATGCCTGGAAAAAGGGGCGGAGGATGAACAGGCCTGGTTGCAGAAATATCGGGCCTATGCCGATGCTTATCCGGAACTGGCCGATCAGTGGGTCAGCGCCGTTACCCATTATCTGTCCGCCGAATGGGACAATGACCTGCCGTCGTTCTCCCCGGCCGACGGCCCCGTCGCCACCCGGTCCGCCTCCGGCAAGGTACTCAATAAGGCGGCCCAGATCCTGCCGACCCTGATCGGCGGTTCCGCCGACCTGGCGCCGTCCAACAATACCTTCATGAAGTGCTGCGGCGAATTTCAGAAGGACTGCTGCGGCGAGCGCAATATCCGTTTCGGTGTCCGGGAACATGCCATGGCCGCCATTATGTCGGGTATGTATCTCCACGGGGGACTGCGGCCTTACGGCGGGACCTTCCTGGTCTTTTCCGACTACATGCGCCCGGCCATTCGCGTGGCCAGCCTGATGAAACTTTCCCTGATTTATGTTTTTACTCATGACAGCGTGGCCGTGGGCGAAGACGGCCCGACCCATCAGCCCATCGAGCACCTGGCGGCCCTGCGCTGCATGCCGGGGCTGACGGTCATCCGCCCGGCCGACGCCAATGAAACGGCGGATGCCTGGCGGCAGGCCATCCGGTCCACCTCCGGCCCGGTGGCGCTGATTTTAAGCCGTCAGAACCTGCCCGTCCTCGATCCGGCCCGGACCCGAGGCAAACTTTTTAACGGGGCTTATGTGCTGGATGACTGCGACGGCCGTCCGGATATCATCCTCATCGGCACCGGGGCCGAAGTCCATGTCGCCCTGGAAGCGAAGAACGTTCTGGCAGCCAAAGGCATTGCCGTCCGGGTGGTCAGCATGCCGAGCTGGGAGTTGTTTGAGGCGGCCGGCGACGACTACAAGGAAACGGTCCTGGTTCCCGGCGTGCCCCGCCTGTCGGTGGAGGCCGGTTCGCCCTTCGGCTGGGAACGTTACACCGGCAGCAGCAAGGCCATTGTCGGCATCAATCGCTTCGGCACCTCGGCGCCGGGTTCAACGGTGCTGAAACTGCTGGGATTCACGGCCGACAACGTGGCCGCCAAGGCGATGGCGGTGCTGGGCAGGGAGGTATAACCACTCACGGGGCGATGGCCCTGATAAAACAGGAGTGATCGTCCCAGTAGTCGTCGTGATCGTGATCGTGATCGCAGTCGCAGTCGCAATCATCATCGCAATCATCATCATCACAGCAGCCGTCATCGCAGTGATAACAATCGTAACCGCAGGGATAAAACCCGAAGTCCGCGTCGTATTCCCAGCAGTTGCCGTCATCATCATAATAATAGCAGATGTCGTTGTCGCACTCGGTTTCGCATGCCCCCGGCACGTCGCAGTCCGAATCGTAGCAATTTTCATAACAGTCGGAAAAGGCAACAATCGGAACCAGAACGAGAGCCACGGCGATGGCGATTATCTGTCGGCGCATGGTTTTTTACCTCCATTGGTTTGGGAAAAAGGTGTCAGGTCGGTTTTTCTTATATTATTATCGTCCGGGGCAGAAAGACCTCTTGTGATGTCCTGATCAGACATGCCGCAGGGCCGCCACCGGCTCCATCCTGGCGGCCTTGACGGCCGGGTAGATGCCGGAAACGATGCCCACCGCGGCGGACATGAACAGGGCCGACAGCACCGGCCAGAGGGTAATGGCCGCCCGCCACTGAATAAAGAAATTGACCCCCAGGGCGGCGAACGATCCGAGCAGGATGCCGAAGACCCCGCCGATGACCGTCAGCAGGATCGATTCTCCCAGAAAATGGATGACGATGTGCCGCCGGCTGGCGCCGATGGCCCGGCGGATGCCGATTTCCCGGGTTCTTTCGGAAACATTGGCCAGCATGATGTTCATGATGCCGATGCCGCCGACCAGAAGCGAAATGCCGGCGATGCTGCCGAGCACGATGTTGAACAGGCGCTGGGTCCGTCGGGCCTGGGCGAGCAGTTCCCTGGGGACAATCAACTCGAAATTTTCGATTCCGTCCCGGCTCCATAAAAGGGCATGGCGGACGGCCCGGGACACGGGAGCGATGAACCGGGCAGCGGATATCTTCAGGATGATTTCGGAATAAGCGGCGCTTTCTCCGGCCGGTCCGGCGGTTTCCGTTGTTTCTGCCAGGGGGATAAACGCGGCATTGTCGAAATCCACCAGGGCCAGCGGCAGGGTCTGGTTATCCGCCCGGCCCCGCGGCCGGAGGATGCCCACCACCCGGAACGGATCACCATCCAGGTGAACCGTGTCGCCCGGGGCGGCTGCTGGTGTTATCCGCCCGGCCAGTTCCGCTCCCAGCACGCAGACCTGCTGGCTGGTTTTTACATCCGAATCCGATATGAACCGTCCTCTGGCCAGTTGCAGCCCCCGGGCCGCCAGGTAATCCTGGCTGACCGCCAGGGTCCTGGTCACGTCCGCTTCTCCGCGTTCGGCCAGAACGGCGTTGATCTCCCTTACCACGGTGACGCGGACCACTTCCGGAATCCGCCGCAGTATCCGGATATCCTTGTCTCCCAGCCCGTCCGGCGCGGGGGCGAAGCGGCTGCTCTCCTCTTCGATTTTTGCCTCGGCGTTGCGGATAATGATACTGTCGACACCCAGTCGTCCGATCTGCTCCAGCGCTTCCCGCTTGGCGCCTTCGGCGATGGCCATCATGGTCACGACGGCGGCCACCGCGAATACGATACCCAGGACGCTTAGCAGGCTCCTGAGCCGGTGCAGGGCCAAAGCCTTCCAGGCCTGCTGCAAAACATCCCGGATTTTTCCGGCCGTGACATGGATATTATTCATGGAAACGACCATCCTTGATGTGCAGGACGAGATCCGCCTCCCGGGCAACGTCGGCATCATGGGTGACCACCATCAGGGCGGTCCCCTTTTCATTCATCCTGCGGAAAAGTTTTAATATTCCCCGGGCGTTTTCCGTGTCCAGGTTCCCGGTAGGTTCATCGGCCAGCACCACCAGCGGATTGATCACCAGCGCTCTGGCAATAGCTGCCCGCTGCATTTCTCCGCCGGAAAGCTGGTTCGGCCGGTGCGTTTTCCTGCCCGACAGCCCCACCTCTTCCAGGGCGTTTAAGGCCAGATCACGGGCATCGGCCGGCGGGTTCGGGGAATAGAGGAAAGGCATGATGACGTTTTCCACCAGGGTACACTGGGCAATCAGGTTGTAAGCCTGAAAGACAAAGCCGATCCCGGAGGCCCGCAGGCGGGACAGTTCCCTGTCATCCAGGCAGGAAACGTCGTTGCCCTGGAGATAGTATGACCCGGCGTCCGGCCTTTCCAGAAGCCCGAGGATATGCAGCAGGGTCGACTTGCCCGATCCGGACGGGCCCATGATGGCGATAAACTGGCCCGGATACAGCGTGATATCCACTCCCCGCAGGGGATGGACCCGGTCATCGCCGGAAGGGTAGCTTTTGCATAATTCCCGGCCCACGATGATCGGCGGGACACTGGTATTGATCATAAGGTTACCCGCAGTTTTCCCGGACATATTGTTGCCGGCAGGTGTCTGGTCGGTCCCGGAACGGATCAGGGGTTGCGAACCTGAAAGGCTTCCGGCCGGCTCAACGCCACCCGTTCCCCCTTTTTCAAGCCGGCGGTGATTTCAACCAGGTCTTCATTCTGGGCGCCTGTGGTTACAGCCCGTTTTTCAAAAACTGATCCCCGGGCGACATACACGAATGTCTCTCCTCCCTCCCGGAACACGGTAAAGACGGGTATCGCCAGCGCGTCGGATACCTGGTCGCAGAGGATGTTGACCCGGGCCGTCATTCCCGGCCGGAGGCGGGGGTTGGATTCGGTAAGGCGGATGGTCACGCGGAAGTGCCGTCCCCGCTTCTGGTCTTCACGGCCCCGGTCCGCCAGGATGCCGATGGACTCCACCCGGCCCTTGAGCAAAAGTCCGGGGTAGGCATCCACTCTGGCCGTTACCGGCTTGCCGATATCAATTTTATGCAGGTCGACCTCGCGGACCCGGGTTTCGATGATCATTCTGGAAATGTCCGGGAGGTAGACAATGGGCTGGCTCTGCCATACCTGATCGCCGACCCGGGGCTTGCGAAAGGTGTTGCCCCGGTTCTGTTCGGCCAGGACGACCATGCCGGGTCCCGGCGCCCGGATGACGGTGGCGTTGAGCTCTTCTCCGGCTCTGGCCAGGTTCTGCTGGGCCGAGACCAGTTCCTGCTCGGCCTTGGTTAAAGCGGCCGCCGCCTGTCCGACTTTGTATCCGCCCCCTTTTCTGGTCTGCTCCAGGGCGACTTCCGCCGCCGTGATGGCGGCTTTGGCTTTTTCGACCTGAACCGGCAGCAGATGGTCCCGGTAACTGGTCAACTGCATGTTGACCATCTCATAAGCTTGTTTCGTTTCCTCAACCTGACTTTTGATCTGGGCCTCTTCGGTAGCGCTGGAATATCCCTTCCGTACCAGTTCCTCCAGTGACGTCAGATAGCCCTGTTTCTTGTCGAGTTCTTCCCTGGCTTTGCGGGCTTCGATCTCAAGTCGCGCCAGTTCTTTCGGCCCTTCGCCCTGTTCCAGCCGGCGCAGCTCCAGACGGGCGACATGCAGATCGCTTTCGGCCCGGTTGACTTCCCGCTCGGCCTGGTTTTTTTCCCATTCCAGCATCTGCCGCTGGGCTTCGACCAGGGATTTTAATTCGGTTGTTTTGGACTCGAGCTTCAGAACCTCCTCCTGAAAAGCGGTGGGATCCAGGCGGACCAGCGCTTCGCCGGCCTCCACCTGTTTGCCGTCCTCCACCAGCTCGATGATTTTGCCGCGGTCGCCGCGGACCGATGAACTCAGGACGACCGATTCGGCCGCGTCCAGTTCGCCCACGCAGAGGACTTCCACCGTCAGGCCGGTTTTGATGACTCTGGCGGTGAGGATATCGCCCGTATATTCGCTTCCGGAGAAAAAGATCTGCCGTACAAGCAGCAGAAAGAGCACCGCCGCGGTGATCAGAATGAGGGTGCCCAAGCCGGTTTTTTTCATGGTCATGGTTGGTTTTCCGGTTTTTGTTATATTTACCGCTGTATCAGCGTACCGATGGCCTGGCGCAAACGGTACTGGCCGACAATATAATCGATCACCGCCGATACCAGCCGGGTTTCGGAACGCCGCAGCGATATTTCGGCGTCAATGAGATCAAAGTTGTCGGTCATGCCGTGCTGGAACTTGATCCGGGCCAGTTCCAGCTGCCCCCGGGCCTGGTTGATCTGGTCCTCCTGGTTGGTGATGGCCTTGTCCTGACGTTCCAGGTTCCGCAGTTCGCGCTTGACCTCGGCGACAACATTATCCCTGACGATGATCTGTCTCCGGGAGGACTGCTGGACATCGATCAGGCTTCCTTCATATATGGCTTTTTCGGAGGTTCTCATCAGGTCCGTGGTCGACCCCAGACTGAGGCCCCAGGTGGTCTGGTCCGGCGACGACCCCGGAAAACGGGCCGAAGGGTCGCCGTCGAAATTGACCGAAAGGCCGATATCCAGATCGGGCAGGATGTCTTTTTTCGATCTGTCCGACAAGCGCCTGGCCTCGGCCAGTTCGTCATGAACCTGATCCAGTTCCACCCGGTTGGCCAGGGCGGTCTGGATCATCTCCTGTTCTTTCGGATAGATCCGGTCGAAGGTCAGCGGCAGGGAAACATCCACCTCCTCGTTCAGGGGCATGGCCAGAAATATTTTTATGGAATCCAGGGCATCCACATAACTCTCCTGGCTCGAGATCAACTCTTCCTCGGCCTGGTTGAGCTGAATTCTTACGCGGTACAGATCCATGGGGGTCACCAGGCCCATGCGCTCCTTGATGGCCGTGGCCTCCTCCATCTTTTTAAGTCGCTGAAACGACTCCTCCCGCAGGCGCAGGGTCTCCCGCTGGCGGATGACATTGTACCCGTTGGTCACGGCGCCGATGACGGTCAGAACTTCCCGCTGATATCGGCTGCGGATGGCCGCCCGTTCACTGAACCGGGCGCTGTAAACCCCGGACATGGTGTAATCGCTGCCGACACCGCGCAGGAGGGGCTGAACAATGCGGATGTTGGTCCGGTTCCGGTAGTCGCCTTCTTCTCTGATAACGGAAGGCTCAACACCGATGGTGGTGCCGAAGGACATCTTTTTTTCCAGGCTGACGGCCATTCCGAGATTCGTGTCCGTGGATGTCCCGTCCCCTCCGGAAAGCCCGAAGCTGGCGCCGGGATATATTTTAAGCTCGAAGGCGGCCTCCGCGGACTGCAGGTTGAGCCCGGCTTTCTGAACGTTTTCCTGGGCACTGATCATGTCCCAGTTGGCTTCCAGAGCCCGGTTGATGAGTTTTTCCAGGTCCCAGGGCGCGGCGCTCCGGCCAACGGCCGGCCACAACAGGAGGCATGACAGAAACAAAAGGGGCAGCAGCGGCACTCCCCACGGACCATGGAATCGTGACGGGAGACATATTCTTTTTCTGGGTTTCCGGACCATGCGTTCACGCCATTAACAAGACAGCTCCCCGGCAAAAAACCTGGGAGCTGTTAAGATCAACATCGCCGACAATCCTGACTTTCAGAGGCGGCTTTTAGCGCTGCCTGGAATAATGATAAAAACCTGTTTTTTATGGTGTTTGTGTATAACAGGATCATCCCCGGGTGTCAACGTTTTTCCGGCCGGCGGACCGCAGGCGGGTAATCACATCCCAGGAAAAACCGCCGGGGAGGCAGGGCATGACGGCGTTGTTGGTCAGCAGGGGCTCGGCCTCCAGGTCGAACGGAGAATCGGCCGCCGCCGCCGTCCACAGGGCCGTGTGCGGAATGGGGGTGTAATAAGTCGGAATGGGGGTGATGCCGGCGGCGGTCACGATCGCTATCGAGTTCAGCATGGATTCTAAAGATTGACCGGGCAGGCCGACCAGCAGGTAGGCGCCGATCTGCCGTTCGGAGAAACCGGCTTCCTTCAGGCAGACCACGGCCCGCGCAAATTCCTCCCCGGTCACTTTGGCGTCGAACGTTTTCCGGTTTTCAAAGTCGGCGGTTTCAAGCCCCAGGCGGATGGTTTCAAATCCGGCCCGGCGCATGAGCGAGGCTGTCCTGGTGTTTATTTCCCTCACATGCAGGGCGTTGGGGGTGTGAAACCGCAGGGGCAGCCCTCTGCCGATCAGTTCTTCCAGCATGGGGACGGCATGGGCCTCGGCATTGACCAGGAAGGCGTCATCATAAAACACAAAATCGCGCATGCCGGATGTCCGGTATCGGAGCTCAATTTCCCGGACGACGGCGGACGGGCTCCGGCGGCTCATGGTCGGATGGAGAAAACGCGAGGCACAGTAGGGACAGCTAAAAGGGCAGCCGACGGTCGTTTGCAGCGGAACGAAAGGGACGGCGCTTTGGAGCTCAAGGGCGGGGAAAGGACGGTCATCCGGATCGGCCGGGTCAAAACGCGGGGGCAGGGCGGTGCCGGTGTGCTCTTCGACCAGCTTAAGGACACCGAGATCGGAAACATCAGGGGCGACGGCGTCGGCCGGACTGGTGGCGCGGGCATGCGCCTCGCACAGTTGGGCGTAAAGGCCGCCCAGGACGACCGGGACCCCGGGGAAGACCTGTTTGATCAGGCCGATGGTTTCGTGCGCACCCGTGTACCAGTAGGTCATGATGGATGTCACCAGGACCAGGTCGGGCCGGGGCAGGCCGCGCAGATCATCCAGAAACCACTCCGGGTCGATGCCGTAACGCGAGAAGTGGCGGGGAATATGGCGCAGGGCGGACGGTTTTTGGATCCGGGTTTTGCGATAAGGCCCCCGTCCGAAGCGTTCCGGCGGATCCGCCGGCGGGTCGGCCCGGGGGTGGAAACGGTCGGTGCAGTCGATGTAAAACACCCGGCATCCGTGGGCCTTCAGGATGGCGGCCAGGGACAGCAGGCCCAGGGGCCGGGCCCAGAAATCATAGGCCGCAAAATCATGAATCCAGGGGTTGACGCAGAGAATGGTGGGCGGTTGTTTCAATCGTTTTCATCGTCAAAATACTGCATGGACGTCTTCTTGAGCTCTTTTTGACTGAACAGTACCTTGTAGGTCTCGATGCCCGCGAGAGCGGCCATCTGACGGGTGATGCCCAGGCATTCCTGTTCGTTGCGGGCGTGAACCATGGTATACAGATTGTATGGCCAGCCGGGGGCGGGATTGCGCCGGTAACAGTGGGAAACAGCGGCAAACCCGGCCAGCGTTTCGCCGGCACGATCGACGACGGCTTCGTCCACCTGCCAGGCCACCATGGCGTTGGCGGTGAGGCCGGATTTCTGGTGACGGAGGGTGGCGCCGAAACGGCGGATAATGCCACGGCGGCAGAGATCCCGGAGCGCTGCTATCAGTTTGTCTTCGGGAACACCGATGAGGCCGGCGATGTCACGGTAGGGACGTGCCGTGACCGGGATGTCTCCCTGGATGGCGGCGATGACTTTTTTTTCAAATTCGGAAAGCATACCCGATATAAATTCGCGCCATATTCATTGTCAAGGGTTTTCAGGCTACCTGTATATACGCACGTCCGTCCGCTGCCTTCCCCAGTCCAGCGCCTTGGAATGGGAATTGAAAAACAGATCAAGGCGGTCGGGCCCGTTGATGGCGCTGCCGCGATCTTCCACCACCCCGTATCCGTACTGGTTTATGTACATGCGGGTGCCAAAAGGATAATAGCGGGTGTCCGCGGCCAGGGTACCGTCGCGGGAGAACCACAGCCAGGGGAAAACCAGCCGGAAGGGGAGCATCCAGGGATGGGTGATGGTGTTGACCGTGAAAAGGCCGTGCCGGGGCTGGTGGGGTTTGGTCCCGCTGGCGGTCCGTCCGCTGTAGGGCTCCCCCTTGTACTTGCCGGTGCTGATGTATCTGTTCCAGAAATTGAGCTTGAGAAACTTCCAGCTTCCCCGTTCCCACCCGCAGCACTGGCCGCAGCCGCAGTAACCGGTTGTCTCCATGCGGCGCACGACCACCGAGGGGCCGCACCCCTGGAGGATGGCGCTGGTGATGAAGCAGAACAGGCACAGCCATCCGAATCGTGACGGCGCGGCTAAAAATCTGGAAACGGAATCGCGGGTCATGGCTTTGTCCTCTTCGGCGCTTTATTCATATGTAAACAGGGCGTGCCTGGGCTGTCAATGGTTTAAAAAAGAGCCCTGGGCCCGCGTGTTGACACCCGGCTCCGGTCGTCATATAACGGTCGCCAGCAATGATCCGATAAAACAGACCATTAAGGGGTTAATGCCGATGACAGTGGAAAATGACGTTGTCCTGATTTACTTTGAAAACAAACCCATGGTGTTTGCCCGGGTCGAGTCCATTACCCCTGATCACAAGAAAGGCTGGTACCTGGTCAAATTGCTGATCCTGGGGATCCCTCTGCATACGGTGTACTGGCTGCTAAAAGAAGCCTATATCGACGGCGCGGAGTTCACCATGGACGGAAAAACCATGCGGCTGGAGAAAGTGGTCTGCCCGCCGGACGCCGACGCGGATGACAGGGCCGGAGCCGATTCCCGCTCCGGTGCCTCCGGAAAAGAGACCGGCGGAGAGGCCCGCGTCATCCCCTTTCCGGGTTTGCCCGAGAGCTGATTCCCGTCATGACGCCATCGGAAAAGATCGTTATTTCCGCCTCCCGACGAACAGACATCCCCGCTTTTTACATGGACTGGTTCATGGCCCGCCTGGCCGCCGGACATTTTGAGGTCGTCAACCCCTATAACGGAAATATGCGGCGGGTGCCGGCCGGGGTCGATCGGGTCCACACCATTGTCTTCTGGTCCAAAAATTTCCAGCCGTTTCTCGACAACGGGTACGGCGAACAACTGACCGCCGCGGGATATCATCTGTTTTTCAATTTCACGGTCAATTCCGAAGACCGGTTGCTGGAGCCGGGGCTGCCGCCCCTTGACCGCCGGACAGCTCAGCTGTCGGCTTTGGCCAAGCGGTTCGGGCCAAGGCGGATTGTCTGGCGGTTTGATCCGGTCTGTTTTTATTCGCTCGGCGGATCGAAAGCGAGAGACAACCTGGGCGATCTGGAAAGAATCGCCGATGCCGCAGCCGGCGCCGGCGTTACCGCCTGCATAACCAGTTTCATGGATTTTTACCGGAAGATCGAACGGCGCGCCGCCGCCGTTCCCGGGTTTGCCTTTATCGATCCCGGCCTGGCAAAGCGGCTGGAGGTGATCTGCCGGATGGAATCCATCCTCGCATCCAGACGAATCGCGCTGTCCACCTGCTGTGAGAAGGAGCTCATGGCTGCCCTGCCGCCGGAGTCGACCGTGAGGCCGAGTTCCTGCGTTCCGGGCAATCTGTTCATGGAACTTGACGGCGGGGCGGTGCCCCTGGGCAGGGACCCGGGCCAGCGGCGGGCGGCCGGATGCGGCTGTACCCTGTCCATGGATATCGGGGGCTACCGGGAGCAACCCTGTTTTCACAACTGCCTTTTCTGTTACGCCAACCCCGCGGCGGCGGGGCGTCAGGGCGGGCCGGGGGAGGGATGATGCGGATCGGTCCCATTGTGCTTGCCAATCCCCTGATTCTGGCGCCCCTGGCCGGCATCACCGACCTGCCGTTCCGGCTGCTGGCCAGGGAGCAAGGCTGTGCCCTGGTTTATTCGGAAATGATCAGCGCCAATGGCCTGGTCTACAACTCCGGAAAGACCCGGCGCATGCTGCTAAGCGACCCGGCGGAAAAGCCGCTGGCGATTCAGATCTTCGGGGCCGATCCAACTATCATGGCCCGTGCGGCCCAAGAAGTGGCGGCATCCGGCGCCGGCATTATCGACATCAATTTCGGGTGTTCCGTTAAAAAAATTTTAAAAAGCGGCGCCGGATCGGCCCTGATGAAATCCCCGCCACAGGCCGAAGCCATCATCCGGGCGGTCCGGGAGGCGGTAGCTATCCCCCTGACCATTAAAATCCGGAGCGGCTGGGATGCGTCCGGCAAGGACGCTTTCACGCTGCTCGATATCGCGCAACGATGCGGCGTCGACGCCATCGCCCTGCATCCGCGCACGGCCCGCCAGGGGTTTACCGGGAAAGCCGACTGGCGGCTGATTGCCGAACTCAAGAAGCAGTCTTCGATTCCGGTCATCGGCAACGGCGACATCAAAAGTGCCGCCGACGCCCGGGCCATGATGGATGAAACCGGCTGCGACGCCGTCATGATCGGCCGGGCCGCCGTCGGCAATCCCTGGATCTTTTCGGAGATTCTGGCCGGCCTGGCGGGACAGGCCGCTCCCCCGGTTTCCATTGCCGACCGGTTCGCGGTCATGGGGCGCTACCTGTCGGCGGCCGTGTCCCATTACGGCGAGCCCACGGCCTGCCGCATGATGCGCAGCCACCTGGGCTGGTTCGTCAAAGGGCTGCCGGGCAGTTCCCGTTTCCGCGAATCCATCAAACAGCTTTCCACTCAGGAGGAAGGGAAACGACTGCTGCACGACTACCAGGTGTTTCTGCTGAGCCGGGAGGAGGACGTCACGCCGAGGGCGTGAGGTTTTTTTGGGGATTTAGGGGCGACCCGCCGGTCGCGGGTGGCCCCGGCAACTTGTTGCCCGTGTCCCCCGTGTGGTGTCAGAGAAAAGGTAAAGGTCTCGTAAAAAGCATTTTGTTCGCTCCCCGACCACTTTGGGCGGGGTCAAAGCCCTTCGCTGAATTTCTCGAACTCGGGCTGTCCAATATTCCATGAGATGCTCGGACTTTGCCCTCAAACAGCGAGAAATTCTTTACGCTCAGGCCTTTGACCCCTTGCCGCCCAAAATGCCCGCAGGTCGCTCACAAAAACACTTTTTACGAGGCCATTATTAAAGGAAACTATTATTCGGTTATATATTTGTATTATATTAAATCGTATGACCAATTCGATTCTTAAAATAAAGCTTCTTCTTGCATTTGTGCTTCCGATTTTTCTCTTTCTCCCAATCGGGAGCTGCGAACGAAAGATAACAAAGATAACCTTGAGAAGTGATGATTGTGTTGCGCTGAAGAAATCCGAAAATAATTCCATCACACCTGCCACCCCCTCTCTATCATCATCAGATGCACTCCCAGACCAATTCAACCAGGAAATAGGTTCTGAACAAAAAGAGTTTCTTGTGTCGCCGGATAAACCACTTGACAAACTATCACGTGGATCAGATGCATCGAAGAAACAAAAAACACCAACGACAGTTTATTTGGTTCTTGCCAAGAATGTTTCGTTAGATGACATAGGCGGTTTGATATCTCTCGGTGTACTGCTGTGGCCTTTGCTATTTTTCCCGATAGCCAGGCGAGTGGCGAAATCTCGATGGAAGAGGAAAATAATGAATTTTCTCGAAGTTTTTCTTATTGGGTTTTCGTTTTATTGTTTCTATGGCGTGTTTCAACTCTATAAGCCAACTCTTTGGGGATATTTGCTGACAGCCTTATTTGTGCTTTATTCGTTTGTATCTTTTGCGGAGTTGTTAATTTCAAGTTTGAAAAAGAAGGCCGTAAAAATATAATATGCCTTTTCATTTTACAGGTCGCTCGTTCCGATCGATTTGTTTGACGCGGACTTCGCTTCCCCGCCCGATGCAGCGCCGCCGAGCGTGGAGGGTTTTTTCGGAAAAAGCGGGCAGACTGTTTGAGCGCCGTGTCCCGGTGAAAAACAGTAAAGTGAGGGAGTAGTTAAATATAGCAGCTCAGCTTCAAAGGAAATTCCCAAGCGAGTTTCTGCCCGCGCCGAAAAGACCCTCCAAGCGAGGGCAGTCACGCCCGAGGCGTGACCGGCGCTGCCGGGCCATGTTTCTTTTGGTACTTTTCTTTGCGTCAAAGAAAAGTACATCACCCCTACCAGGGGAAACTCCTGCCGAGCAGGCTGTAAAGCTCCCGGTTGTGGGGGGCGAAGTAGTCATTCAGGTATTCGTATACTTCCGGCTCCACGCGGGTCCGGTTCCAGCCGATGTTTTTGTGTTCGATACCGTCCACCGGAAAGGCCTCGTCCACTTCCAGAAATTGGAAAACCGGCTTGATCGATCCCGCGGGATCGGCGAAGAATTCATCGCTGTCTAACACCAGCAGCTGCTCCCGGGGAAAATATCGCAGAAAGCGCCTGATCTGCTCATGATAGACGCCCCGCTTCTTATAAGACGCGTGGATATAAAGGGGATTGGCAAAATCATCCTTTCGCAGCACGCCCGCCAGCCGTTCTTCTTCGGCCCGGAAGGCCTTCATCATGGGCAGGTCTTCCCTTCCCTTGCGCACCTCGTGGAAATACTGGGAAATCGTTCTTTCCGTGGGATTTCTCAGCATGGCAATCAGCTTCACTTCAGGCAGGGTTTGATGAATCCGCTCGGGAACCAGTTCGTGATAGATGTACTGCGGGGTGGCTTCGCCGGTTTTCCCTCCGCCGGCCAGGCGCCGGGCAAAGGGGAAATTGGACCGGTACCAGTAGAGCCCCCGGTGGTAATGGCTGTTGAAAAAATGGGTCTCCTTGGTGTGACTGCGGATGATTTTCGGGTGCTGTGTGAGGGCGGAAAACAGGCTGGTGGTGCCGGCTTTCATGGCACCGATGATGATAAAGTCCGGCAGAGCGCGAAAACCCGCCGTAGCGTACCGGAACGCCTTTTTAAATTTTGTACCTGTTTTCCACATAGGAATTTATATCTTTGGCATATCCCGGGTGATTTTAAGTCTCCACACCGGATCCCGCTTTTGCAGAAAAGAGGTGAACCCCTCGATGGCGTCGGGTTGTTCGGCGGCGTGGAAAAACAGGGGGATCTCCCGGCGGAGCATGTCCTCCACGGGCGTGGTGATCCCCTCCCAGAGCAGTCGCTTGGACATGGCCACGGATACCGGCGCGGCCTTGAGGCATTCCCGGGCCCGGCTGATGGTCTCCTCCAGCACCCGGTCGGCGGGCAGGGCCGCGCTGGCCAGCCCCATGGCGGCCAGTTCCCGGCCGCTGATCATGCGGCCGGTCAGCATCAGGTCGGCGGCATTGGAAAACCCGGCGATCCGGGGCACGATCACGTGGGAGGCCAGCTCCGGCAGGATCCCCCGGCGGACGAAGGCGAACTGGACCTTGGCGTCCTCGGCCACGAACCGGATATCGCAGGTCATGGGAAAAGTGATGCCGACGCCGATGGCATGGCCGTTGATGGCCGCCAGCACGGGCTTGCGCACGTGCCACGGCATGACTTTGGGCCAGCTGGGCGGCAGCTCGCTCTGATCCTCACCTTTTTCAAACTCGGCCTTGTCGCCGGAGAAGAAGTCCGCGCCGGCGCAGAAGGCGCGGCCGCTGCCGGTGATGACCACCGCCCGGACATCGTCATCCCCGTCGCAGGCGGCCAGCGCGTCGCTGATGTCCATGGCCATCCGGTCGTTCCAGGCGTTCAGCCGGTCCGGCCGGTTGAGAGTGATAACGGCGACGCCGCTCCTGATTTCATATAGAAGGGTGGAAAAGTCCATGCTAATGTCTTTCTCAGCGAAGGTTGTCGGGAATCCGGCAGACCGGAATAGGCTCCATCTTATGGCGGTTGGCGCGGTTAAACCGCCGGAATATGGACAGCACTTCCCGCTGACGGTCGGATAGGGCCGCCTCTTTTTCCGGTGTGGTGATGTCCGCGGTCATGGCCCATTCCAGTTCCGGATAGCTGGCGCCGATCTGGCTTTCATCGGTGCGGCTGTCCGTCCACAGGCCGTCCGTGGGCGGGACGTCGATAATCTTCTGCAGTATCCCCATGTGCCTGGCCAACTCATATACTTCCGTTTTCATCAGGTCGGCAATGGGGGAGATGTCCACGCCGCCATCCCCGTACTTGGTGAAGAACCCGACGCCGAAATCTTCGACTTTATTGCCGGTTCCGGCCACCAGGAGCTTGAAATGGGTGGCCATGGCGTAGAGAGCCGTCATGCGCAGCCGGGAGCGGGTATTGGCCATGGTCAGTTCGTCGCCGGTATCATCCGGGATGGCCCGGGCAAAGACCTGGAACACGCCGCTTAAATCGATGGTTTCCGAGGCGACATTGGAAAAACGTTCCGTCAGCCAGCGGATATGACTCTGGGCCAGGGAAACCTGGCCGGGGTCCTGGAGAATGGGCAGGTTCAACACCATGACCTTTTTGCCCGTTCTGGCGCAGAGGGTTGATGTCACGGCGGAGTCAATGCCCCCGGAAACACCGATAACGTATCCCCCGACCCCCGCTTTTTCACAGTAGTCCAGCAGCCAGCCGACGATGTGGTTGATGACCTTGTCCGTTTTCATGATTGTTATTTCCCGAAACTTTTCATTGTGAAACCCGTCAGTTTGATTATAAAATCGGTTAATTTTATAGCATTAACGAGGCGGGTTGTAAAAGCAACAAAAAGAAGAGACAATAAATATATGAAAGATCAGCGTGTGTCCGATGTGTCCACCATCCTGTTTGACCTGGGCGGGGTGCTGTTCCAGTTGTCCGGGGCCGCGATTGTCTGCCAGTGGACGCGGGACAGGCTGACACCGCCGGAACTGATGAACAAATGGCTGGTTTCCCCAGCCGTCCGGGCTTTTGAGAGCGGCCGTATCGGGTTTGCCGAATTCCGGGCTCAATTGAAAGAGGAACTGAAGCTGGCGGTGACTGACGACGAATTCACGACGGTGTTCAACGGCTGGATCACCGGCGTCTTTCCCGGAGCTGAAGATCTGCTGGAACGTCTCTCCTCACGCTACGGTCTGGCCTGTTTTTCCAACACCAACGCGGTCCACTGGGAAATTCTGACCGGTGACTATGCGGTCCTGGACTTTTTCGATCATACTTTTGCCTCTTTTCAGATGGGCCTGGTCAAGCCGGATGCCGAGGCTTTTGCCTACGTGGTTGAGAAACTGGGCGTACCGGCCGGATCCATCGTCTTCCTGGACGACAGCCAGCCAAACGTGGAGGCTGCCCTGGACTGCGGCCTGCGGGCCTTCCGGGTGGCCGGCGTCGCCGGCGTCGCCTCCGCCCTTACCGACGCCGGCCTGCTGTAAGCCCGACTTTCTTATTCTTTACCCGTCAATTCCGCCAGCATTTTACTGTCCGCGCCGAAATAAGTATTCCCGCCCATCTTTACAACGGGCCGGCGTATCAGCCGCGGCTCCTTGAGCATCAGCTTGATCAGATCGTCACTATTGAGCCTTGCCGCATCCAATCCTAAAGCCTTGTAGCTGGGTGAGCGGAAATTGAATATTTCAGCCGCCGGTTGCCCATTCAACAGCGCTTTGATCTCTTCGGCCGTGAAGGGGGCCTTGAAAAAATCTCTGCTGTTGATTTCCATCTTTTTTTGCGAAAGAAACTCCTTCGCTTTCCGGCAGGTGGTTCACCTGCTCCAGCAATAAAAATCCACTTTTACCATCTTGCCTCTCCTGTTTTACATGGCGGTCGATTCACTTAATTTATACGGAACCGGGGGGGGGCCGCAACGGACATTGTAAAAGAATTGTCATCCCTCCCTCGTGGTCATTTTAATGAGATCAAAAGCTTTTAGGATGATGTATAAGCCAAGGTTCATAACAACGAGGCTGAAAGGAATTATACACCATGCCGTATACCGTTCATGACACGCCCGTCGTCAGACCGCTGATGCGGTTGATGGCCATCTGCATTTTCAAGATCGCCGGATGGAAATCCGAAGGCTGCAGACCCGACATCCCCCGTTATGTCATCATCGCCGCACCCCATACGTCGAACTGGGATTTCCTGTATACGGTCTGCCTGGCGTTCATTTTCCGCATCAAACCACTCATTATGATGAAAGCGGAGTGGTTCCGGTGGCCCATGGGGCCTTTTTTCAAATGGCTGGGCGCCATTCCAGTCGACCGTTCAAAATCAAATAACGTTGTGGCCCAATCCATCAGTCAGTTCCAGGAAGCCAATGAACTGATCATGATCATTCCCCCTTCCGGGACCCGCCGCAAGGTCATGTACTGGAAAAGCGGCTTTTATCACATCGCCAACGGTGCCGGGGTTCCCATCGTGCTGGGTTACCTGGACTATGGCCGGAAGGCCGGAGGGATCGGGCCGGCGGTCATGCCGACGGGAGATATCGAGGCGGATATGGTGACCATTCGCGATTTCTACAGCGACATCAAAGGAAGACATCCCTTAAATTCCAGCACCTGGGTCAAGGCGGACAACGGCGATGCCGCTCCTTCCTGATGCGACGAAAAGGCGCGGGTCGGACCAGTCCCCCTGAACAGGATTTTCATAAAAAAAACGGGGTAAAGCCGCAAGTCCGATGAGGACTTGCCGGTTTTACCCCGTATGTTTTTGAAAAACGTTAAAGGAAAGGTTCAATTCAGCGCCGGCAGGCCGTCAAGCAATTTGCTGTCCGAAGAACCGTTCAGCTGGAAGCCCACCACATTTTTATCTGAAGTGAAGGTGATGTAAGTGGCGCTGGTGATGCTCTGGGGCGAGAAGATGCTCTCCGCCATCTTGACCACTTTGGCATAGGCATTGACGCTGATCGTCTTGATGGCGATGACGGTGCCGCTGTCATTATGGGCCTTCAGGGTAACGGTTGCTTTGGCGCCTTCCGTGTTGACAAAGGCGATGCCGGTCCAGCCGCTTTTCTCCAGCTTGGCGAAAGCCCCCTGCTTGGCGCCGGTTCCACTGTCGTCGGCGTAGGCCGCCAGCTGTTTACCATCCAGGGTGCCGAAAAGCTCAAAGCCGACCACGGGCTGCGAGGCGTCCAGCCGGAACCACGCCGCCTCCGCGGGAAGGTTAAGGTTCTTAACCACGCCGACATATTTCCCCAGCCCGTCTATGGTAAGGGCGGAGGGGGTGAGCGCGGTTCCTTCCGCGCTGTAGGGCGTAATGGTGATGTTGGCCCTGGCAGCGGAGGTGTTGTAAGCCACAACGCCGGTCCACCACTTGGTTACATCGGCCAGATGAGGATAGTATATGGTCGAGACCGTCTGGTCCGTGAGGAGAAGACCATCCAGATAAGTGACGGTACCGAACAACTCCAGGCCAATGATACCGGCGGCGTTGCTGATCACCGCCGATTTGATGTCCGGCTGCTCCTGGCCGCCAAACAGGCTGGCGATGGTAAAGTCCTTATGTCCGTAAGCACTGATCGTAACCACGGCGCTTCGCCCGTCGTTAAAGGTAAAGGTTACATTTTTCGCGGTGGAATTTGTATTCACCAGGGCGATCAATGTCCAGAAACTGCTGTTGGAAGCGATGTGCGAGACATAGATGTCCGAAGTGTTGATATCCGCAACCGCGGGAATGGCCGCCCGGTAAATCCCCGACTTGAATAGCTTTGTGTAACCCTGCACGCTATCTGCGCTGGCGATAAAGACGATGTAGCCGATGCTGGTGTGATTGATAAATTCACTGGCAACGGTGATCTGTCGCCGGCCTTTGGGGGCGAGGGTGACATCATCAATGATATCGACCAGTTGCCCCGCGTCGCTGTAGGCTTTCAGCATGCCGGTAACAGTCAGGCTGCCGGTGTTGATGACGGCGATCTCCGTCTGCCAGGGGGAGGTGGTGTCCACATGCGGGAAGTAGAGGTAGGTCGAGCCGGCCGGTTTGATGAAAACCGCCGTCACTATTTTACCGCCGTTTCCGGCTTCAACCGTTATGGCGCTGTCGGTAAGAATGGTCGTGTCCGTTCCATCCAGGATGGACCAGTGGTCAAACACATATCCGGCGGACGTATTGGCCGTCGCCGTCAGTCCATAGGCAAGACTGCAGGTATAGGTTGTGGGATACCCGGTGGGTGGTGAGGAAAAGTCATACGACGAAATGGTGCCGCTTCCATCAGGGCTGACATCCACGGTCAGCGGAGGTTTTCCTCAGCCGGCGGTGGCCGTGCCGGGAATCATCCAGACGGCACAGGCCAGCATCAGCACGTAAAACAAAACTCCAAATCTGATTTGAAGTGATTTTTTCTGAAACATGGCGTTATCCCTTCGGTTTTTATTGTTTCTCGGTTGGGTGCCAAAGCCTTTCGGAAGACAATAACAGTTTGAATTGACAGTATACGCTTTTTCTGTCGATCTGCTAATCGTTCTATCCGGAACGGCTTAAAAGCGGTTAAATATGATTCACTATCGAAGGCACTTACACTACGGGGCACGGTAAGGTTAGCCGTCAAAACTCATATGCGCATGGTAGGAAATAATATAGGGCATATTGGACAGCCAGTCAAGAGCAAAGGCGTAAAAGCCGCTGATGGCTTATTCCGGCACCAACTCCAGTTTTTTCGGGCAGGCCTTCTCCACGGCCGATTTGTCAAACGGCAGGTGCATGTATTCGCCCTGGCGCCAGGCGGCAATGCCGTCGTCGTAGTGGGGGCTGGCCGGATTGTCGGACTGGCCGGAGCTGTTGACGGCGTATAGCGGCTCCTCCTGGCCGAAGTCGACGATGACGCGCATGGCCGGGATGAGCCAGACATCGAAATCATTGCCGGGGTGATAGCCGGCCACGTTGAGGGTGTTGTGATCCCCGGGGGCCGGATAGGGGCCGCGGTCAAAATAGGGCGCCAGCAGTTTTAACGCCGTCCGGTCCAGCCATTTCATGTGGTCGGCCATTTTGGTCCCCTCGGTTTTCCAGTTGTAGGTGTGCAGGTCGCCCCAGCGCCATTCGGCCGGGTCCGTGCCGCAGTTGGTTTCCAGCAGGTCGACGGTGTCATAAAGGGTTTCAGCCAGAATCGCGGCCCGGGTCTCTTTTTCCGGGGTGTTGACGTTATCCCAGAAGGGGCTCCGGCGGGCGCGCGGGAAGAAGTGATCCTGCAGGGCCGAATAATCCACCAGAAAGGTGTCCAGCAGCGACCGCCAGGCCACGGTGTCGGTACCGCCCAGTTCGTCGGCGAACAGGTTTTTCGCCAGGCAGTGCAGAAAGGCGCCGCACACGGCCGCGCCCGGGGAATCAACGGTCAGTTCCCCGTCGAATTTTTCCAGGACCTGCTGGGCCTTGCCGGCCCGGTCCCGTTTCTCCTGGCTCCAGCCGCTGAGGGCGCTCTGGATGGTCTGGTCCATCAGCAGGATTTCCCGGATAAAAGAAGTGAACGGCGACTGCACGTCCCGGTGCATTTTTTTGGCCGTATCAAATGTGTATTTCCCGGCCTCTTCAATCATCTGGTGGATGCGGGCGGCCCGGTCCGGATAATACCAGGACGAAGACAGCACCTGCGGAGAGTCGGCCGGTATGATCCGGTGATTGGCGGTCCCGACAAAGCCGCTGCCCGGGTTAAAGACGCTGGGATGATCGGCCGGGTCGATATACCCCTGCCAGTCGTATGTTCCGGTCCAGCCCGGCGAGGGGCAGAGACCGCGGCCTTCCTTTCTGACCGGATAGCGGCCGGTCACCTGCCAGGCGATGTTGTTTTCGTCGGCGATGACCATGTTTAACGGAATCGCCCGGATCTGCCTGGCGTAGTCCATGGCTTCCTCGGCGGTTGTCGCTTTCATCATGCTGAAAAAGGCGTCCATGCTCCGGTCCGCCTCGAAAGCGGCCCAGGCAACGGCGATGCCGAAGGGCAGATCCGTGACCGGCTGGGTGACCAGATCGTTCCGGGGGCGGTCGGTCAGGATACCGTTCACCAGTGCGCCGTGCCGTGTTTCGTGAATGGTTCGGGTCACCGGGTCGGCGCCGTTGATGTTGAAGGTCTCCGTCCGGGTAGTGGTTTTCTGCCATTGATCCTTGTAGAGATAGTACAGCCCGTCATTCTCCTTCTTCAGTTTTTCGATGAAAATATCCTGGTTGTCGGCCATGACCATGGTCATACCCCAGGCCACATGACCGTTATAGCCGGCGACGATGCCCGGGGTCCCGGCCAGGCATACGCCGGCGCCCTGCATCTGCGGGCAGCTCAACTGCATGATGTACCAGATCGACGGCATGGACAGGGGCAGGTGAGTATCGTTGGCCAAAAGGGATTTCCCCGATTCCGTCCGCTGCCCGGAAACGACCCAGTTGTTGGAAGCCGCCAGGGGAGAAAGCCCCGCCTTTTTTAACCGGTCGGAAACGGCGAACAGTTTTTGAAGTTCGGCCGCTGATGCGGAAAAGTCCACCGACTCGAGTTTTTTAAACTCCGCCAGGGGGATGGGTTCGTCCGGGTAGATGGGGGTCAGCCAGGCGGTTTTTTCCGGCCCGACGATCCGGGCCATGTTGAGAATGTCGATTTCCTCGTGAAGGTTCTGGGCCAGCCCCAGGGTGATCAGCACAAAAACCGAGGCACAGTCCACGGGCTGCCATTTTTCCGGCCGGTACCCGCCCATGGTCAGGGCTCTGGGCAGGCGGTCATGGTACAGGTCCAGGTAAGCGTTGACGCCGTCGCTGTAAACCTGGAGAAGGTGGCGCAGGTCATCGGAGGCGGCGTCGTAAATGATCCGGGCGGCCCGGTTAATGTCCAGGGAGCGGAGGAACAGATCGGTCTCGAACATGGCCTCTCCGGCCATTTCAGAGAGCCGGCCCTGGGCCGCCAGCCGGAAGCCGGCCATCTGGGTCAACCGGTCGCCGGCGCTGACAAAACCCTGGGCAAAGACCAGGTCGTCCATATTGTCGGCGGTGATCACCGGGATGCCCAGGTCGTTCCGTCTGACGGTGACTTTTCCCGAAAGCCCTTTCACCTTCAGCGTCCCCTCCTCCGGGAGCAGGGAGTCGTCGAACAGGACGTCCAGGACGGAGGTGCAGCCGGCCAGAAGCCCGGCCAGCAGGATGGCCAGGTACAGGATGACGATTGTTTTTTTGGGCGGGCAGGGTTTCATGGGAGCCTCCTCAATTGATGGTAAAGTTCCTATGGGCAGAGATCAGCGCCGTCTCCTGGCCGCACGCGAATGCCCCTGAGGATAATTTTTACGGATTTGGCGCTGATGTTGTCCAGTTTGTCCGCGGCGAAAAGGGTCTGGCCGGCGCCGTTGGCCAGCATGATGTTACCGGTGGCGGCGCCCAGAAAAACGCCGGCTGCCTCCCAGGGGTCGATGGGGATGACGATACCGGCCTCGATGGCCCGCCGGGCGACCTTGACGGCTTCCTCCATGCAGGCCCGGGACAGGTCCGCCAGTTTCCGCTGCAGGGCCGGCGGCGAATTGGCGACAACTTCCGGCGTCGCTTCGGAAAACGCCATTTTGAAATATTCCGAATACTGGGACGAGAAGTCGTAGTAGACCTTGAAAAAGGCCACGATGGCATCTTCGACCTCCAGCCGTTCATGGGGGATCTGAAGAAGCTTGTCCAGCAGGATGGCGGTGCCTTCGGCCACCAGGTTGAGAAACAGGTCGTCTTTGTTGCGGTAATCCAGATAAATCGACTTTTTACTGTACCCGGCCTTGCGGGCGATCATGTCCATGGAGGTCCCCCGGTACCCGTACTTGAAAAACAGGTCCCGGGCGGCGTTGTAGATCCTGTCCTTGCGCGGCAGCAGACTTTTGGTCGGTTCCGTGGCTTTCGTCATCATTCAGGCAAACCCTCCGCCTTCCTTATATATTATTTCCCGTCCCGGAATCAACCCGGCGGCAAATGCGTCAAAGGATATATGGGCATGATTATTATGGGATGCGGCTGGACGACAAAGCCTTCATTGACTTCATTGGTCCGGCCGGACAAATACCGATCATCTCGGCCCGTTGCAGCGCCGCCGAGCTCGGGCGCTTTTTTCGGAAAAAGCGGGCAGACTGTCTGAGTTCGCCGCAGGCGAACGAGTTACTGACCGCGCCGAAAAAAGCGTTCGCGCGAGGGAAGTCACGCCCGTAGCGTGACCGGCGCTGCCGGGCAATGTTTCTTTTGGTTACTTTTCTTTGCGCCAAAGAAAAGTAACCTTCTTACTTTACCCCCAGGTTCTTGGGTATATCGCTCATATTGTCGAACAGCCAGCGGCAGGCCTTGCTCTTCCACCAGCCCTGCTCCCGGGCGCCCAGGTCCTCGGCCACCTCGCAGGCGGCGATATATCCCGAGGCCAGCCAGGTGGCGCCGAAGGGGTGAATGGAGTTGGACAGGTAGAGGTTGTTGACGAAGGTCCGGGACCCGCCCCCCCTGAGCACGCCCGGCACCGGCCGGTTGGTGTAGAACTGGCCGGGAATGACGCTGCCGCCGACCCAGTTGCCCAGCAGGGCGGAAGGGTTGTTGTGCTGCATATCCAGGGGGGTGTAGATGATGCGGTCCTTGATCAGTTTCTTGAAGCCCGGCGCGTACCGCTCGTAAACGTCGGTGATGTCGTCGGCCAGCTCGTCTTTGATGTCATTCCAGGATTCGATGCCGTTCAAGGGGCCCTTTCGCCATTTTTTCGGCCGCGGCGGCGCGTCCAGCCAGACAAAGGAGGTGTGGCAGCCGTCGGGGGCCTGGGTGGGGTCGGTCAGGGTGGGGACAAACCAGTTGGCGCAGATTTTCTCGTGGATGACGCCGTCGACCAGGTCCTGGTTGAACCGCCGGAGTTCTTCCGAGGTCTTGCCGCCGAAATACCCCATGAAGCAGCGCTGAATGCCGTCGTCGAAATTGGCCGACTCGAACTGGGGCGCGCCGTTTAAGGCGTAGTATACCCCGAACAGGTTCTGTTCGTTGTAGTCGAAGCGGTCGATGGTGGCGGCCATGCCGCCCAGGTGGTCCTCACCGACGAGGTATTTGAAGGTGGGGACGCAGGTCAGGTTGCTGACGATTTTTTTGGCGGTGATGGTCTGGTTGGACCAGATGGCTTCGTCGGCCAGGACCACGCCGCAGGCGGCGCCGTTTTCCACCAGGATTTTCTTGACCGGGCAGCAGGTCAGGACCTTGGCGCCGTAGGCCGTGGCCGCCTTGATCAGGGAGTGGGTCAGGGAGTGGGAGCCGCCCTTGGCCTGGTGAACGGGAAAGATCGGGCCGAGCAGGAGCCCTTCCACCGAGACGCCGATGGATCCCACGGTCGGGTGGATCGGCGGCAGGGCCCCGATCCAGGCCAGGGATTCCAGCATGGTCTTGACCTGGTCGGATTCAAACAGGGCGGCGGTCGTTTCAAAGCCGTTCATGTTCCAGACCTGGTCGAAGGTCAGGTCCTTGCCCAGTTCCCGGAACATCATGTCGTACAGCTCACCGATGTTCTTCTTCATCTCTTCGGAGGGGGCCCGGTAGAGAAAGTTGTGGATGGAGTCCATGAACAGGGGGAATTTTTTCATGGCCAGCATACCCAGCTTCATGATGATGTCCCCGTCCTTCTGGGAATGTTTGGACCAGCTCTTCTTGGTGTCCATGGGGTTGATGCCGATCAGGACGTTCTTGCCGTCCTGGAAGGTCTTGGCGTAGACGTAGTCGGTGGTGCGGTGTTCCAGCCCGAACTTCGACAATTCCAGGTCGCCCATGGCCGGGCTCATGGCCGAGATCAGCCAGGTGGCGTGCAGGTTGTGGTAAAATCCGGGAACGCCGGGTTCGGTGGTGTCGCAGTGGGCGCCGCATTCCCCCCGGGCTTCCAGCACCAGGGTTTTCAGGCCGGCCCGGGCCAGGTAACCCGCGCAGGTCAGCCCGTTGATACCGCCGCCGATGATGATGACATCATAGTCTGCCATGATTGATTTCCTCCCCAAAATATAAATTTAAAATCCTGTCACTATAAACCGGTAAAGAGTCTTTCTCAGTCGGCCTTCATCCATTCCCGCAGGGGTCCCTTCATGTCCTCCAGGCCCAGACGCAGGTTGAAGATCAGGTCGGGGTCGACGTGGCTGCCGATCTCTTCGACCTTGCGCAGCAGGACATTTTCCGAGGACGGGATGTCCATGGCCGGATCCAGCAGCTGCCGCGCGCCTCTTATCACCTTGCGATTGATTTGAGCCCAGGCATTGATCAGCGCCCCCAGGGATTCACCGTCAATCCGGTCCAGCAACTGGAGAAAGATGTCGGTGATTTCCTGTATTTTCAGCTTGCTGAATCTTTGCAGATATTCGGCGGCCACCCGGGTCAGCAGGTTGACGGCCGCCGGAAGGACCGTCAGGGCTTCCGCCAGCCGGTCGGGCGACTGCCACAGGGCCTGGTTGATGATCCGGCTGACGGCCGCCAGGTCCGTGCCGGCGGCGGCCAGGAAGGCCGTGGCGGTATTGAAGTCCAGGCCCTCCACCCCGGCGGTCAGGCGCTCCCGCAGAAGGTCGGTCAGGAAGGTGGGGCGCTTTTCGCGGATCCGGGTCAGCGCCCGCGCAAGCGGGCCCGCCAGGGCCGCCATTTTCTCGAAGCGGACGCCGGAGACAACGACTTCGGCCAGGGCCTCCGCCTTGTCCGGGTCCAGCCCGTCCAGAATTTTTGCCAACTGCTCGACCCGGTCCAGCAGGTCGTTGACCAGGGCGATCAGCGGGGCGGTCAGGTCCGCTGCTTCGGTGGCGGGCGCGGTTTCTTCGGCCGCCGGCTGAGCTTCCGGCCCGAGCAGGGACTTTTGCATCCGCTTCTCGAGGGACGGCGCCATCCATTTCTTCAGGCCGCTTTCCCCGGCCCAGTTGGTCAGCATCTCATGGACAAAGGACCGGGTGACCCGTTTGAAGTCGTCGGTCTTCATCAACTCGGCGACCAGTATTTCTGTGTATTGTTCCGCCGTCATGTCGGGACGGGGTTGGTTCATGATGGCCTCCTTGGTTGCAGCCTTGGCGTTTTTTGGATTTAATCCGGGATGAACCCGTTCTGTCTGGCCAGCTTGAGGGACGCCGGCTCCTCCCAGTCTTTCTTGACGTCAAAATCGTCGGCGATCACATTGGCGCCGATATACCCGGGCCCGCCGATGACCAGGCCGCCGGGATAGGTGCTGGCGCCGCAGACATAAAAGCCTTCGATGGGCGTGAAGATCTGGGAGCAGAGGTCGTTGGGCCGGGAAATGCCCATCTGGAGCACGTTGTAGGAGCCCTGTTTGATGGACCCTTTGACCATGTTCTTGAATTTTTTCTCGATGTAGGTCGGCGGGTAGGGCCGGACGTGGATGGGCGCCAGGTTTGGGGCGTAGGATTTCCACGTCTCCAGGCAGACCTTGGCGTAATCGCCGGCGATGTTGTCCCAGTCGCAGTCAAAGGGCACCAGGGATTCCCAGCGGCCGGTGTGAAATCCTTTCGGCGCCATGATGGGGTCGTACTGAGAGGAGATGGTGGCGTGGCCGAAGGGCGTTGGCGGCAGCTTGCCCTTCTCGATCTCCTGGATATGGCCCAGGACCGCTGCCGTGTCCTCGATGCCCATGAAGGTGGTCAGGGCGCGGCTGGCGTCGGGGCACTGGTCCGTGCCGGCGTATACCGGCAGGTCCTTCAGGGAGATATGGGTGCCGAAGAAGACCGCTTTTTCCCACTGCCAGGACTTGGCGCTCTTGACGATGGCCTCGGGCAGCTCGCTTTCCTTGAAGAACTTGAGGAAATTCTGGTGGGGGTCCACGGTCGAGGCCACGGCCGTGGCTTTGATGACGTCCCCCTCTTTCAGGGTCACGCCGGTCACCCGGCCGTTCTGAAGATTCACCTTGGCGACTTCCGCCGCGTCCATGATCTCGCCGCCGTTCTGGATGATGACCTTGTGCAGGGCCGAGGAGAGGCGGTGGGAGCCGCCGGAAACGAGGGCGGCGTTGGTCATGCGGTAGGCGTATAGCGGGAAGAGAAAGCCGATGCCGTCGTAGTTGGACAGGCCCCACATGGTGAAGAGGTTGAGCAGCATGGCCTTGAGGGGGTCCGTGAAGCCGTAGCGTTCCAGGATTTCCACCGGCGTGAACTCGGCGATCTCGTTGAAGCGCCGGCCGGCGTCGTCGCGGCCGTTCTGCAGGGCCGTGTACTGGTCCAGGAGGCCCTTGGGCGGCACATAGGTGTAGGGCAGGAGGATCTTGTCGAAGAATTCCCGGGCATCGTTCATGAAGGCGGCGTAAGCCCGGCCGTCCTTTTCCGAAAAGACGCCGGCGATGTGCGCCGCTGTTTTCTCGATGTCCCGGTACAGGATCAGGGGCTTCCGGCCTTTGTTGATATAGGCCACCTGGGCGTCGGGAAAGATGTACTTGACGCCGCGCTCCTTGAGGCCGAAATCCTGATAGACCGGCATGACGTCGGCCATCATGTGGTAAATCGCGTGCAGGTTGTACTTGTGCCCGGCGAACTCCAGGGTGTCCAGCCCGCCGCCGGTTTCGTGCCGGGCTTCCAGCAGGATTACCTTCAGCCCGGCCCGGGTCAGGTAGGCGCTGCAGATCAGGCCATTGGGACCGCCGCCGATTACCGCCACATCATACTCTTTCCTGTTGCCGACCATAAAGCCGTCTCCTTTCTTTCTATGCCACCCGGGTCATCTTGGGCCGTTGATGGATGGTGGGATTCATGATCTGGTCATAGGTCTGGTCCACCTTTTCGATCAGGTTCTTTTCGGGAGCCCCCATTTTCTTCCCCAGTCCCAGCAACGCCAGTACGGTCTGTACCAGGTACCTGAAGAAGTGCCGGATGACCGTGTACCGGACGATCATCCGGATAAAACCGGGGAAGTCTTCGGGAAGGATGGTGATTTTGAACTCCCAGTCGACCGGGTCGGCGACATTGCCGTAGACGATGAGATTGTCGCTGCCCGGGTCCTTCATGATGCGGCATCTTTCCGGGTTCATGGAAAGCTCGGTCCGTCCCAACCCTTTTGACCACATTTTCATAGCCGATCTCCTTGATTGATCATTATATATCTGGTGCTGCCGGTGATTCAGTCGCCAGTCACCGGCGGTGACCTGAAGGACCGAATCGTTGCCATCAAATTGTTTTTATTGTTTTTCCATTTACTAATTAATGATTGACTGCCGGAGTTGCGACCCTCCGGGCTGCTTGGTGCCGACGATCGGGTCACCGACGGTGACCTTCAGGCCAAAAAAAAATAAAAATCTTTAATCAGGACACCAAGTATGCCACAAAGTGGTATAAGGTTATGACGATACGGCCCCCTTGTCAAGAAAAAAATGAACCGGCTGCCGGGGCGATAACGATTGAATAGCCGCCGTTCCTCGTGGTATGGTTTTTTTCCAAAACCAGAGAAAGACGGCTGTCGCATCAGCCGCGGGGACCTTATTCAGACCTGTAGCACAACCGGAGCGGCAACTGCCATGGCGGGATTTCATTTATTTACCGGCAACCGGCTGGAAAATCTTACGGAACGGCTGGCCGGACGGATGCGTGAGCAGCCTCCGCCGCCCCTGCAGCCGGAGGTCATCGTCGTCCAGAGCGAAGGCATGCAGAAATGGCTGAGCCTGCAACTGGCCGATGCCCATGGGGTTTGCGCCAATATCGCTTACCTGTTCCCCAAGTCGCTGGCGCAGGACCTTTATCAGCGGGTGCTGGCCGCCGGGGATCCATCCATCTTCTCGCCGGAAACCTTGACCTGGTCGGTCATGAAGACGCTACCCGGCCTCCTGGATGACCGGGAATTTGCCGATCTGAAACATTACCTCCGGGAAGACACCACCGGCCTGAACCGCTTTTATCTGGCCCGGCAGATCGCCGAAATGCTGGGGCGATACTGCCTCCTGCGGCCGGATGTCATTCTCGCCTGGAGTCGGGGGAAAAACCCCCTGGCCGTTCAACCGGCTTCCCGGTGGCAGTCGATCCTGTGGCGGAAAATCCTGGACGATTTGCCGCCGCAGGCCCGCGGGATGGACCCGGCCTCGCTTCATTACCGGCTGTTGAGCGCGCCGGCGCCTCTGGCGGGGCTTCCGGAAAGGATTTCCGTTTTCGGTATCTCCACCCTGGCCCCGTATTACGTGGATTTTTTTCTCAAGCTTGCCGAACAGATCGATGTGGACGTCTATTACATGAACCCCTGCCGCCAGTACTGGGAATATGTGTTCAGCGAGAAGGAAATGGCGCGGTTTGCCGCTGAAGGGGTACCGGAAGAGGCAGCCTGTGTGGATGAGGGCAACCGGCTGTTGTCTTCCCTGGGAACCGCCGGCCGGGAGTTTTTCAGCTTTCTGCTGAACCGGCTGGGAGATGCCGGGGAGGATCTGTTCTCCGATCCGGGCGGCGGCGATATGTTGACAGCGGTGCAGTCGGATGTCCTCAATCTGGTGGACGGCGACGGGCAGAACCGCCGGACGGTCGCAGCGGACGACGCCAGCATCCAGGTTCACGTCTGCCACAGCCCCATTCGCGAAGTGGAGGTACTCCATGACCGGCTGATGGCCATCCTGGAAAGCGATGCCGGCGTACAGCCCAGGGATATCGTGGTCATGATGCCCGATGTGGCCGCGTACGCACCGCTGATCCAGGCCGTTTTTGACGCCCCGGAACATCCCGCCGCGATGATTCCCTATTCCATCGCCGATGCCACCGTTAGACAGGCCAATACCGTGACCGGCGCCCTGCTGGCCATTCTCACCATGGACAGAAACCGCTATCGCGCGCCGGACGTTCTCGACCTGCTGGGGCACTCCGCGGTCCGGAATCGTTTCGGTTTGAGCGGGCATGATCTGAACCGGGTCAGGGGATGGGTGGAAGCGGCGGGAATTCGCTGGGGGATCGACGGCGCCTACCGGGCCGGCCTGGGACTGCCCGATTTTTACGAGAATACCTGGGCTTTCGGGCTGGACCGGATGCTGCTGGGTCACGCCCTGCCGCCGTCGTCCCCGGAAAAGATGTTCGCCGGTATTCTGCCCTGGGGGGAGTTTGAGGAAGAAAGCTCCCGGACGCTGGGTAAAGCCGTCAGTTTTGTCCGGACGCTTGTTAACCGGTGTCGCTCCCTGAAGACATCCAAAACCCTTCCGGAGTGGACCGATACGTTAAACGGCATTCTGACGGATTTTTTTCTGGCGGATGATGAGGCCACGGAAAACGACATCATGGAAATCCGGCGCATGATCCTGGACGGCGGGCTGACCGCTGTTTCCGAGCTTACCGGATTCCGGGACCCCGTGTCCCTTGATGTTATTCGCGACTATCTGGAGAGCCGGTTGGCCGGCGCTTCCCGCTCATCCGGGTTTATCAGCAACGGTGTTACTTTCTGTACGCTGCTGCCCATGCGGAGCATTCCCTTTAAAGTGGTCTGCCTGCTGGGCATGAGTGACGGCGATTTTCCCCGGACAAGCCACCGTCCCGGATTTGACCTGCTGGAAAAACAACGGCGGCTCTGCGATTTTTCCAAGACGTTTGAAGACCGCTACCTTTTTCTGGAAAGCCTGCTTTCGGCCAGGAAATTTCTGATCGTCAGTTATGTCGGACAGGATATCCGGGATAACAGTCTGATGCCTCCCTCCTCACTGGTCCGCGAACTTTTGGAATATCTCGAGCGGGGTTTTACGACCGGTGACGGAACCCGTCTTCTCGAACAGGTGGTGACCCGGCACCCGCTGCAGCCGTTTTCACCGAAGTATTTTCAGGACAGCGTCGGGCTGTTTTCCTACTCGGAGGAAAATTATGCTGCCGCCCTGCGTAACCGGGAAGGCAAATCACCGCCCCGGAGGCTGTTCGACCGCCTCCTGCCGGAACCGCCCGGTGAAACGTGGCAGCCTCTCGGCCTGGATCAGTTGGTCTCTTTTTTCAGGAACCCGGCGGCTTTTCTCCTGAAAACCCGGCTGAACCTGGATTTCGCGGTCGCCGACAAGGAGCGCGCCGAAGACCGGGAGCCCTTTTCACTGGATTTTCTGCAGCAGTACCTGATCCGGCAGGACCTGGTGGATGCCTTTGTCCGCTACGGCCGGGACAGAGAGACCGCCCTTGCCGTCATCAAGGCTTCCGGAAGGCTGCCCCACGGCAGTTTCGGCGAGATCGCCTGGGAAACCCATGAAACGGAAGCGAGGCGGTTTGCGGAGGTCGTTTTCCCGTATCTGGAAGGAGGCCCGATTGAGCCGGAAAGCATCGAATGCCGCTTGAATGATTCACGACAGACGATTTTGCAGGGAGTGGCGGACGGTCTCTATCCCCGGGGGCAGCTTTTTTACCGCTGCGCCGGCATCAAGGCGGCGGACATCCTTCGGGCCTGGGTGTACCATCTGGCCGTAAACGCCGTCGTGAAAAACGGACCGGCACGGTCAACGCATCTCATTGGTACCGATGATCCGAAGACGTTTACGGAGATGGCCGGAGAGGAGGCGGCCGCGTACCTGGTCGAACTGGTCGGGTTGTTTTATCAGGGCCTGACCGCGCCGCTGCCCTTTTTTCCGGCAACATCCCTGGCCCTGGCGGAGACAATCATTGAGGGCAAATCAGTTGAGGCGGCCCGGACCGCTGCCGTCGGCCGATGGCGGTCAAACGACCGGCGACCCGGTGAGGGTGAGGATGTCCATGTCAGCCGCTGTTTTGACGAGACCGTGCTGGACGATGAGCGCTTTCGGCGCATTGCCCTGGCTGTATACGGGCCGGTTTTTCGACATTTGAGAGCCTGATGGCTTAGAGATGGCCTTTAGTCATAAAATGGCCACCACCCGGGCCGGTCCGGCGCTGGCACCCTTGATCTTCAGCGGGAAGCAGGCGACTTTGAACCCGTGGGCGGGCAGGGCCGACAGGTTGACCAGGCGCTCAATGTGGGAGTAGGAGCGGCCCACCTGGTGGGCCGCCCAGAACACGCCTTTTTCCTGTTTTTCCGCGGCCCGGGCGGCTTCCAGGTCCAGGGGCTCATCCCATCCCCAGGCATCAATGCCCATGACCCGGATGCCCTGGTCGATCAGCCATATCGTCGCTTCGGCGGTCACCCCGGGACCGTGGAAGATATAGTCGGACGCTCCGTAATATTTGTCACACCCGGTATGAATCAGCACGATATCCAGGGGTTTCAGAGCGTATCCGATGGCGTCAAGGGCCGATCGGATATCGTCCCCGGTCACCGGGTTCCCCCTGGACTTGTGGGTCATGTCCAGAACCACGCCGTTGCCGAAAAACCATTCCAGGGGCAGCCGGTCGATGGTCTCGGCGGGCCAGCCGTCGATGGAGCTGTTGTAGTGCCAGGGCGCGTCAACGTGGGTGGAACTGTGGGTGCCCATCCGGGTAATTTCCTCGGTGGCCCAACCCTCATCGTTGCGGAAGGCCGTGACCGGGACATTGAGCAGGGCCGAAGCCTGGGCCGCTCCTTCCGCGTGGCTGGAATAAGAGATGTGAATGGCGTCAAAGACCGCGCTGTCCGGGGGCGCGGAGCAGATGGTGGCGGAAAGGTCGATGATTTTCATGGGCGATAGTCTACTGTTCCGAATAGGCCGGGTGTCATTCCGGCCCCGTTTTTTTTCAGCGGGTCAGGGCTCCCGGTAGACGATGGTGATACTCAGGTTCCGTTCCACCTGTTCGTTCCTCGTGGCCATGGACTCGGACTGGAGCATATTGACGATTTCAATGTCCGGGTGGTCGGCCAGCCAGCGATTCATCTGAACCTCATTGGGCGGATTGATGTTCAGGGAAAAATAGGTAAAGATTTTTACCTTCAGCGGATTCATGCCTCCTCCCTGCCTGCTACTTGAGTTCTTTGCTCGACAGCTTCAATATATTCCGGGCCACGATCAGGTGTTGGATCTGGCCGGTCCCCTCAAAGATGTCCATTATTTTTACGTCCCGCATCCATTTTTCGGCCAGTTCCCGGGTGGTCCAGCCCAGGGGACCCAGCAGGTCGCAACACTTCTGGGCAATCAGGGCGGCGCATCGTCCGGATTTGGCCTTGGCCATGGAGGCCTCCAGGTTGTTGGGCTGGTCGTTGTCCGCCATCCAGGCCGCCTTGTAGGTCAGCAGCCTCATGGCTTCCAGATTGGCCTCCATCAGGTAGTATTCTTTCTCCGCGGCGCTGACCCGGTTGGGGGCTTTATCGTAATCGAAAACCGTCCCGTTTTTCTCCATGGTTTCCCGGATCAGATCGAGAGAGGCGGCGGCCAGGCCGTTGGCCATGGAGGCCACCATGGGCCGGGTCATGTCAAAGGTTTTCATGACACCTTTGAACCCTTCGGTGGTCCGGTCGATTTCGGCGCTGCCGAGGATGTTTTCTCTGGGGATGCGGCAGTCGGAAAAAACGAAGGTGCCCGTGTCCGAGGCCCGCAGCCCGCACTTGCTCTCCAGGTGCTCCAGCTTCATGCCCGGCGTGCCTTTTTCTACCAGAAACGGTTTGATACCGGACTTGCCGGCGCTTTTATCCAGTGTAGCCCAGACCACCACCGCGTCGCACCGCTCGGCACAGGTGACGAAAATTTTTTCTCCGTTGATGACCCACTCGTCGCCGTCTGCTTCCGCCGTGGTGGTGATGGCGCCGGCATCGGATCCCACCTCGGGCTCGGTGTTGGCAAAAGCGATCCACTTGCCGCCGAATTTCCGGATCTGTTCTTCCGTGCCGACCGCCACCAGGGCGGCGTTGCCCACCCCGGCGTTGGGAATGGACATGAGCAGCCCGGCGTCTCCCCAGCACATGGCTTCCACGCTGAGGATCTGGCCCAGGTTGGGCCCGGTTTTGCCTTCCCTGGCGGCGGGTTTCTTCTCTCCTTCTTTTTTCTTCCCGGACCGGGAAAAAAGCGGCGCCCCCCGGAACACATCCAGTTCCTTCGGGTACTCGTGCTCCAGCTGATCGTATTTGCGGGCGATGGGACGCAGCATGTTCTGCGCCACCATTTTGACGCCGTTAACCATTTTGGTCATGCTTTCCGAAAATTCCAGGTTGATCATGGTTCCCTCCGCTGAGGACCTTGTTATCGTTGATTAGACCGTGGCCATGCCTTCCAGGATCGACACCCCCCGGGCGTCCCGGTAAAACCGTTCCAAGGGGTATTCCCGGATGTAGCCGTGGCCGCCGTAAATCTGCACGCCGTAGTCCGCGATCAGCATGGCCTTCTCACCGGCGTAGAGCCTGGCCAGGTAAGCTTCCCGGCGGGCGTCCCGGCCGGCCTCCAGGCGCGAGGCCGCCTTCCAGGTCAGAAAGCGCATGGCCTCCACCTCGTAGGCCATCTCCGCCACCATGAAGGCGATGGATTGGCGAAAGGCGATGGGTTCGCCGAACTGGTGCCGGTCCACGGCATACTGCCGGGCATGGTCAAAGGCGGCCCGGGCCACGCCCGTGGCCATGGCCGACATGGCCACCCGGCATTTCTGCAGAACGCGGGCGTAATCGCAGCCGTTATCTCCGCCCAGGCGGTCTTCAGCCGGAACTTCGCAGCTGTTCAGGCTGACCGGATACGTTTCCAGGGAATAGTTACCCAGGTTGGTCTCCCTGTCGCCGATCGCCATGCCCGGATTGTCGGCGCTGACGATAAAGAGGTTGCTCTTTCCGTCCAGGACGGCGGCCACCAGCAGGTGACCCGCTTTTTTCGCCAGGGGCACAAAACATTTTTCCCCGTTTAAAACATAGGCGCCGTTCTTCATAACCGCCTCGGTCTTCAGATCCACCGGATCAAACCCGTAATGGGGCTCATTGATCGCCATGACGCAGGCGGCAAAGGTGTCCCGGCAGTAGAGGGGAAGATATTTTTTCTTCTGTTCCAACGTGCCCATTTCGGCCAGAGGATGAAGAAAGAGGGACGGGGCCGTTGCGGCCATGGCAAAGGCCATTTCGCCGTAGGCCAGTTCCTCCAGAATAATGGTGCTCTCCACCGGCGAATCCGGGGCGCCGTATCCGCCATACTCCTCGGGCACCATGGAGACTGAAGCACCTAACTCCCAGGCTTTCTGCAGGGCGTCATCCGGGATGGCGCCGGTCCGGTCGTTTTCCCGGGCCCGGGGAAGGACAATTTCCCTGACCAGTCGGGCGACTTCGTCCTTGACCATTTTCTGCTGGGGAGACATTGAAAAATCCATGGCGTTCCTCGTTGTGGATTGCAGGTTGAGTGGCTTTCGTTGCCAAGGCAGTTGGGTTAGGGGTGTTTACCCCCGCGACGGCTTTCATGCGAAAAGAAGCTGTTGACAGACGGGGCCGGTCTACCGGAAGGAAACCCCCGGCCATTATTTACGCAGGACCGGCTTTTCCTGTCAATGGTTTTCTGGACGGGTGCCGGAGCTCACAGGCGCTTTTTGCGACGGAACACCGCAAGTCAGGGGCGTTTTAGCTCCCGCCAGGCCAGAACAGTCAGGGTGACGGCCGTCAGCGGAAAAATATAATAGATCATGGCCTGATCAAAAGTGTTCAATGCGGAACGGTTCGCTTCGGCCAGAAAAAGATATAATGTATAGGCCCCATAATAGAGCACAAACAGCAGCCCTTCCCAGCGGGCAATAATATAACCCGTGAAGAAAATAGGCAGGCAGGCCACGGCCACGGCGATCATGAACGGGATGTCGAACCGCATGGCCGTGGTCGAAATCGTGACGCCGGTCGGGGAAATCAGGCTGGAAAGCCCCAGAACGGCCAGAATGTTAAAGATATTGCTGCCGACCACATTGCCCACGGCGATGTCCCGCTGTCCGCGGATTCCGGCCACGACGGAAGTCGCCAGTTCCGGCAGTGATGTCCCGGCGGCGACAAGCGTAAGCCCGATGACCAGCTCGCTGACGCCCAGATGCCGGGCAATGACGATGGAACTGTTGATCAGTAAACGGGAGCCGGCAACCAGAAGCCCAAGCCCGCCGAGGACCAACAGAATGTTTATTATCCATCGGGCAGCAGCGGTGTCCGCCTTTGTCTTTTCCTGGTCACCGGGGTCATCCGAATCCAGGTTGCCTTCCTTCCGGCCCATGCGGATCAGAATCAACGTGTAGGCAACCGCTCCGGTAAAGAGAATCCCGCCGTCCAGACGCCCGAGTTTTCCGTCCATACCCATGACAAACGTAAGAATGGATACGGCTATCATGACAGGCACGTCAAAACGGACCAGTTGACTGGAAACGACCAGCGGCACGATCATGGAGGACAACCCCAGGATGAGCAGCACGTTGAAAATGTTACTGCCCACGACATTGCCAAGCGCGATGTCCGGCTGGCCGCTCAAGCCTGAAAAAACGCTTACGGCCAGCTCGGGTGTGCTGGTTCCGTAGGCCACCACCGTAAGACCGATAATCAGGTGCGGGACCTTCATGGCAAAGGCAATGCCGGACGCCCCCCGGACAAGCGCTTCCGCGCCCGCAACCAGCAGAACAAGTCCGATGATCAGCAGTAGAATCGTCATGGCCAGTGACCCTTCTGAATATGGTTTAAGGAGATCTCTAAAAATCGTTTTCGCATTTTTCGTTCCGGAGATATCATGACGGGCTTGAAAGAAGCAAGAAACATAATGCGGAGTCAGGCTAACCTGTAAATATATTCCCGAGGATGATCGTTCACCGGAAGAAGTTCGTACGGGGCTTCCACGGTTTGAGCCGGGGGATCAGAATCGGCACATGATTCCTGTATTCCGCGTAAGCCGGCCCCAGATGCCGGGCCGTGTCCCGGTCTTCCAGGAACATGCCGGCGATGACATAGAGCGTCGCCAGCAGGGAGAACTCCAGCTTGGTCCAGTTCATGGTCGGTCCCAGCCACAGGAAGAAAAGCGTAAACAGGTAAACGGGGTGCCGGCAGTAGGCATAAGGGCCGCGTAAGGACAACGGCATAGGCCGGTAAGGCTGGCGGCGCATGCGGCGGATGACGGACCGGATTCCTAATGCTTCCATGTAATCCAGAAGCAGGGATGAGACAAACACGGCCGTCATGCTGGCTAGAAATAGAAATGTCAGAATCCAGTAAAGCAACCCTTGGGCCTGCCAGTGCCATCCAGGCAGGGGCCGCCACAGGAACAGGAGCAGGCACTGGGTGATCCCGGCCACGGACACATAAACCAGCTTGACAAAGTCCGGCCCTACCACCCGGGCAATGCGGTTTTTTATCGGGTCCCGGGCCAGAAGGCTGTGGATCGTCCCCCACAGCAACAGGACCAGGGCGTTGAACAGGGCGTCCTTCAGCCCGCCATCTCCGGTTCGCGGGGAGAACAGAAAGACCATGAGCCACAACTGCGGCCCGTGAAAGGCCAGTACACCCCACAGGCACAGGGCAGTATATCCAAGCCGTCTCACCGTCATTGTTCCCGCTTCCCGGGGGCCGGAGGTGATTCAGCCGGGGGATACAGCCGTTGAATCCGGACCGAGTAAATGTCGGGATCCGGGTCGGCCGGCCGGTGGCGATGGTCGCATCTCCAGGTGACCAGGTATCGCCGGCCGTCTGTTTCAAAATAATCCCTGCCCTGGTAATCAATGCGCTTGCTGTAATAGATGTTCTCCGGCCGCGCGAACCCGCTGCCCAGGACCGTGCTGAAGCGTCCGATGGTCAGGACGCGGGGATAAAGTGGTTTATGCTTGGGGACTTCTTTTTTGTTGATCTGCAGGTTGATGGGCCTTCCTTCATCCAGGGGCACCGTTTCCACGAGCATGCCTTCGCCGACGTTGATTTCGGCCAGAACCTCGCCGGGCGTACCGAGACGCGACACGTCGCCGTGCCATCCGCCCGTGGACGGCGCTGTGGCGCACCCCGAAGCCAAGGCGATGGCTGTCATTATCAGCATCAACAACAGCTGGATTCGCATCTTTTCCCCCGACATAAAGATGACAGGATCAGGGACTGATTCGTAAAGAAAAGATAATGGCGTCAGGTATTGTTATTTATCAGGACCGGAGCCGGGCGTCAACCTGAACAACGGCAGGGCCTTTGCATCCTCAACAGGCTCGACATGCCCAAGTTGTGCTTGTTACGGGTAGAAATTCTGGACATAAACTATTGCTTTACGCTGACATACCTGACCGGCCGCTGGAAATTTCAGATCGCCATTGGGGCGTTCGCCATTATCGGTGGGCTGGGGTTGATCCTCAACGTTCTGGGATAAAAACGGGGTGATGGCGAATCCTGCCGGCTGCCCGGTCATGGAACATATTCGGTTTGCATAACTGGTCAGAATAATATATGATTTTATAAATTGAGCGAACCGCTTCATATCCGGGATAGTGAGGGCTTGCCATGAGTTTCATCATTCTTCTGGTTGTCGCCGGCATTCTGCTGCTGGGTCTGACGGGGGTCGTCATCGGCCTTTACAACGGCCTGATCACGGTCCGCAACAACGTGCAGAAGGCCTGGAACAACATCGACGTGGTGCTGCAGCAGCGCCACGATGAAATTCCAAAGCTTATCGATACCTGCAAGGCCTACATGAAACACGAAAGAGATTTGCTCAGCAAACTGACCGAACTGCGGACCGGATACGCCATGGCCAGGGAAATCGAGGATAAAATCAAGGCCGAAAACGAGATGGGCAAGCTGCTCGGGAAGCTGTCCACGGTCTGGGAGCAGTACCCGGATCTCAAGGCCAGCCATAACTTCATCCAGATCCAGGAGCGCGTCTCGGGCATCGAATCGAAAATCGCGGACTTTCGTGAAGCCTACAACGACGCCGTCAATATCTACAACATCCAGATCGAGCGTTTCCCCGACCTGATCATGGCGAAAATCATGACCCTGAAACGCCACTCGTTCCTCGATGTGCCGGAAGAGAAACGGCAGGATGCCAGAATGGATTTTGGAAAATAGCCCCGGGCACGGGTTGACGCCCGGTCACCGCCATGTCTGAACCCTGATGAAAATAAGAATCCACTGGACCGCTCTTCTGCATACCGCCATTACCATCGTTGCGGTTCTGGCGGCCATTGTCGGCGGAGGCGTTCTGACGTTCAAATCCCTGGAATGGATTCACGGACGGATGGGTTGGCCGGAGCCGGCGCCATGGGTCGTCCCCCTTGCCTGCGTGGCCGTCGTCACCGGCCTGATCCTGCTGGCGAGTCGTCTGTGTTTCATGATTCCGGTCCCCTGTCCCCGGTGCGGCGGCAGAGGCCGGCTTGTCGGCAGAAACGGAGTGGCTTATGAATGCCCGGCCTGCGGGCGGAGTTTCGGCTATATTACCGCCTGGCAGGTAGACATTCCCGTTTCGCTGAAGATTATCGGCCGGTTTCTCGTGCTCGGCCCTCTCCTTCTGATCGTCGCCGTGCTTACGATCCAGTTGTTCGGAGCCGGCGGGCCGGTGGTCTTCCTGATGTTCTGCGGCGTCTATTTTGTCCTCGGCCCCCTGCTGCAGGTCCTTGTCCGGATTTTTCCCCAGCCGGACGCGGCAAACCAGCCCACCCCATGGGGTCAGTACTTTGCCTACGCCTTCACCTATGTAATCGGAACGGGCGCGGTGATCGCGGTTTTTCGCCTGCTTTTCCGGGGCCTGATGTTCGGGATGGGATACGGTCCGGATAGGGGCTTTGTTTTTCTGCCGCACTGGGACTGTTTTTTCGGGGCCTGCGGCCTGATCTACGCGCTGGCCGCTTTTTCCCAGGAAGGCCTCTGGCGCTGGCGGCAGTTCCTGGCGGTGAACGATCTGGCCACGACTTCAGTGGCCGGGACGGCCGTGGGCCTGACGGAACTTTCCGGCCAGGTCCGCGGCCGGGAGAACCCGGACGGGCCGCCGGATCCGAGCCGGACGATTCTTTCCTTCTTCTGGCATCTGCAGGGCACGGAAACCGATTATGAAGGAACGCGCATGCTCGGCTCCTACCAGAGGAATTTGCAGGCGTTCTATCTGGACGACGGCAGCGGCCGGATTCTGGTGGATCCGGTGCATGAGGCCGTGGCCCTGCGCCGACCCTTACTCTCGGTTCTGACGGCCTTTTTCGGCCGGCGGACCTTTGAAATCGTACTGACCGGTCATACGGAGAAACCCTCCTGGTACGAACGCGCCTATTTTCTTCGGGAAGGAGACCGGGCATATGTGATCGGGCATGCCGAGATGCGGGAAGACGCGCCGCCCGGCGCGACCGGACCGGAACGCCTGGTGATCCGACCCCGCCTGCAGGCCCGGCATGGCGGGGAGTCGCTGCTGCAGTTTCTGATTCCCTTCGGACGGAAGGCGGGCCGGACGCCCCACGATGTTTTCGTGATTACCGACACCAGCGAGCAGGAAGCCAGGGCGCTGTTCCGGAAAAACTTTCATTTGAGTGTCGCAATGCCGCTGGCCCTGGCGCTGATTTCGACGGTTCTGATCATAACGGCCGGGCACTGGTAACGGATCGGATTTCCTTTTCAAGACGGGGGGCGGAAAACAGATGCTGTCAGGACTCATGATCATCCTGTTGGTTGTGCTTCTGTTCGCGGCCCTGGGCGGCGTCGGCTATGTGGTCAGCCTCTTCAACAGCCTGGTCCAGGTGAAGAACAACATCGGCAAGGCCTGGCATAATATCGACGTACTCCTGCTCCAGCGCAACGAGGAAATCCCCCAACTGATCGATCTGGCCCGGGCTTACGGCAAATATGAGGCCGGCCTGCTGGAAGAGATCACGCGCCTCCGCCTGAGTTACGCCAAGGTAAAGCATACCGGCGAAAAGACCACGATCGAGAACGAACTGTCGGCGCAGTTGCGACAGTTGCGGCAAACGGCCGAGCAATACCCGGACATCAAGGCGGACATTCTTTACCGGAGTGTTCAGGAACGCGTCTCCGCCCTGGAGGAGATGATCGCCGACCGCCGGATTTTCTTCAACGACACGGTCACGATCTACAATATCCAGCGGGAACAGTTTCCCCAGCGGATTTTCGCCCGGCTGCTGGGGTTTGAACGCCATCCGCTCCTGGACATGCCCGGGGATAAGAGAACAGGATAAGGAGTATTTAATCTTGACACTTGCTCCTTTAAATGTAATTTTGCGGAAAAATCGGCGTATGGTCAGAATAATGAATAATATCATAGTGTAATAATTTGCATCTGGCATCATTCTGAATAAACGCGGTATGAAACCAGCAGAAAAGGCTTGCGGAATCAAATGAAAAAAAACCTGCATAAAATCAAAGCATCAGGCTTCGGGCTGATGTTAATCCTTTTTCTCGGCGCAATCGTTTTCCTGGCCGGATGCAAAAAAGACCAAACGCCTTCGGCCCAGCCCCCGCCGGAAGTCGTGGTAATGAAAGTGGAGCCCCGGGATGTGCCGGTGGCCGGCGAGTACGTGGCCCAGACCCAGAGTTCCCACATGGTCAATATCCAGGCCCGGGTCAGCGGATTTCTTGACAAGCGCCTCTATACCGAGGGCGCGGTGGTCAGGGAGGGCCAGGTGCTTTTTAAGATGGACGACAGGCCCTTCAAGGCCCAGGTGGCCCAGGCCAGGGCCGCCCTGTCCAAGCAGGAGGCGGCCCTGGAAACGGCCCGTCTCAATCTCAACCGCATCAAGCCCCTGGTCGAACAGAAGGCGTTGTCCCAGAAGGATCTGGACGACGCCACCGGACAGTATCAGTCGGCGGCCGCGGCCGTGGAGCAGGCCCGGGCCCAGGTGGACGCCGAGGAGTTGAACCTGTCCTACACCACCATCACCTCGCCGGTGACCGGCGCCAGCAGCTCGGCCAAACAGGCGGACGGCACCTATATCAACCAGCAGAACAGCCTGCTGACCACGGTGGAGGTGCTCTCGCCCATGTGGGTGAATTTCAGCATTTCGGAAAACCAGATGCAGAAGCTGCGCGACCAGATCGCCGCCGGCCTGCTGGTCCCCCCGCCGGACAAGAGCTATGAGATCGAGGTCGTCCTGGTGGACGGATCGGTTTTTCCGCACAAGGGCCGGATCACCTTCGCCGAGCCCTCGTACAACCCCCAGACCGGCACGTTCCTGGTCCGGGCCAGCGTGGACAATCCCGACGGCGTGCTGCGGCCGAACCAGTATGTCCGCGCCCGCATCAAAGGGGCCATCCGGCCCAAGGCCATCCTGGTGCCCCAGCGCGCGGTGCAGCAGGATGCCAGGGGCCAGTTCGTGTGGACCATCGGCGCGGACAACAAGGCCGAAAAACGGCCGGTGGCGGTCGGCGAGTGGCATGAAGACCAGTGGTTTGTCATCGAAGGCCTTAACCCGGACGATCAGGTGGTGGTGGACGGCGGTCTGGTGCTTCAGCCCGGCATGCAAGTGACCGTTAAATCCCAGGGGTGAACCATCTTTCCCCCTGTTCAGAAAGAGGAGGCCCGGGCCCATGTTTTCCCGGTTTTTCATTGAACGGCCGATTTTCGCCACCGTCATATCGCTGATCATCTGCCTGGCGGGACTGGTGGCTCTCAAGTCCCTGCCGGTGGAGCAGTATCCGCCCATTACGCCGGTCCAGGTGACGGTTTCCGCCACTTATCCCGGGGCCGACTCCCGGACCCTGGCCGAGTCCGTGGCCGCGCCCATAGAAGCCCAGATCAACGGGGTCGACAACATGATTTACATGTCGTCGTCCTCATCGTCCAGCGGCCAGCTGACCCTGACCGTGTACTTTTCCCTGGACACCAACCCCGACATCGCCCAGGTCCAGGTCCAGAACCGGGTCAACCTGGCCCTGCCGCAGCTGCCCGCGGCCGTGACCCAGCTGGGCGTCTCCGTCCAGAAGAAGGCCTCGTCCATCATGATGATGATCGCCGTCATCGCCGAGGGCGGCCGTTACAGCAGCGAATATATCGCCAACTTCGCCAACGTCTATGTCCTGGACGCCCTCAAGCGGGTGCCGGGCGCCGGCCAGGCCCAGATCATGGGCGTTCCCGACCAGGCCATGCGCATCTGGATGGATCCCGACCGGATGGCCTCCCTGGGGATCACCACCAGCGACATCCAGCAGGCCGTGGCCAGGCAGAACGCGCTTTACGGGGCCGGCCAGATCGGCCAGCAGCCCAATGCCGGACCGGTGCAGCTGACCTTCCCGGTGGTCACCCAGGGGCCTTTCACTTCCCCGGCGGAATACGAGAACATTATCCTGCGGGCCAGCCAGGACGGCAGCGCCATCGTGCGGTTGAAGGACGTGGCCCGGGCCGAGGTGGGGCTGCGGCAGTATATCATCGAGGGCAGACTGAACGGGACCCCCGCCACCTTCATCGCCATTTACCAGCAGGCCGGCGCCAACGGGCTGGAGGTGTCGGCGGCGGTAAGAAAGACGCTGGCGGACATGAAGGCCCGCTTCCCGGCCGGCATCGATTACGTCATTTCCCTGGACACCAATGATTTCGTGCGCCTGTCCATCGCCGAAGTCAAGGATACGCTGGTGGAGGCCATCGTGCTGGTGGTGCTGGTGGTCTTCCTCTTTCTCCAGAGCTTCCGCACCACCATTATCTGCATCACCGCCATCCTCGTCTCCCTGGTCAGCACCTTCACCGGCATGCTCGCCCTGGGGTTCTCCATCAACCTGCTGACCCTCTTCGGCCTGGTGCTGGCCATCGGCATGGTGGTGGACGACGCCATCGTGGTGGTGGAAAACGTCGAGCGCAACATGACGCTGCACCATCTCTCACCGAAGGATGCCACCATCCGGGCCATGAGCGAGATATCCAGTTCCCTGGTGGCGGTGGTGCTGGTCATGGCCTCGGTCTTTCTGCCGGCGGCGTTCCTGCCCGGCACCACCGGCCAGCTCTACAAACAGTTCGCCATCACCATCGTCATTTCCGTGGCGGTGTCCGGGTTCGTGGCCCTGACCCTGACGCCGGCCATGTGCGGCGTCCTGCTGAAACACACGGCGCCGCCCACCCGGGGCTTCTTCGCCTGGTTCAACCGCCAGGTGGATGCCGTCACCCGGGGGTTCGGCCATGCCGTCATGTTCGTCATCAAGCGGGTGGGCGTGTCCTTCGGGGTCCTGGCCGTGCTGATCTGGCTGATCATCCACCTGTTTTCGGTCCTGCCGACCAGCTTCGTGCCCAACGAGGACCAGGGCTACGTCATGTCGGCCGTGATCATGCCGGACGCGGCCAGCATGGAGCGGACCAGGGACGTCACCGGGCGCGTCGACAAGATCCTGGCGGAGATCCCCGGGGTCGACAACCGCACCCAGCTGGCCGGCTACAGCGTTCTGGACAGCGGCTTTAAAACCAATGCCGGCGCCTTCTTTGTCACCCTCAAGCCTTTCGAGGAACGGTACGCCTCCGTCAAGCAGGCCAAGGCCGAAAATGCCAAGGCCGTTCTCCTGGGCCTGAAAAGCCGGGCTGCCGATATCAGGGAAGCCCGGGTCATTCCCATCCCGCCGCCATCCATTCCCGGCATCGGCACCACCGGCGGGTTCGAGTTCTGGATCCAGGACACGGCCGCCGGCGATCCGGCCCGGCTGGAATCCCTGACCCGGGAGTTCATCGCCAGGGCGTCCGGGCGGCCGGAACTGACGGGACTGAGCAGCACCTTTCGCGCCTCCGCCCGCCAGCTCTTCGTGGACGTGGATCGGGACAAGGCCAACCTGCTGGGGGTGCCCGTCCAGGATGTGTACAACGCCATTCAGGCCCAGTTCGGATCGCTTACGGTCAGCCAGTACAACGAGTTTTCGCGGGTCTGGTGGGTGGTGCTCCAATCCGATCCCCGCTTCCGTCAGAACCCGGACGACTTGACCCGCCTGTATACCCGGTCCAGCCAGGGGAACATGGTCCCTCTGTCGGCGGTGGTTACCACCCGCTGGGTTTCCGGTCCGGACATGCTGACCCATTTCAATGGGTTTCCGGCCGCCAAGGTCAACGGCAACGCCGCGGCCGGGTACAGCTCGGGCCAGGCCATCACCGCCATGGAATCCGTGGCCGCCGAACTCCTTCCCGCCGGGTACACCTTCGCCTGGTCGGGACTGGCCTTTGAGGAAAAGAAGGCCGGCGGCACCTCGGCCGTGGCGTTTATCTTCGGCCTCATCATCGTCTTCCTGGTCCTGTCGGCCCAGTATGAATCCTGGACCCTGCCCGGGACGGTCATGATGGCGGTGCCCTTCGGCGTTCTCGGGGCCCTGACGGCCAACTGGCTGCGCGGGCTCGAAAACGACGTCTATTTCCAGATCGGTTTGCTGGTGCTCATCGGTCTGGGCGCCAAGAACGCCATCCTGCGGGTCTCCTTTGCCGTGGAACTCCGCAAGCAGGGCCGGTCCATCATCGAGGCCACCATCGAGGCGGGCGAGCAGCGGCTCCGCCCCATTATCATGACGTCCCTGGCCTTCGCCTTCGGCGTGCTGCCCCTGGCCATCGCCATGGGCGCCGGTGCCAACGCCCGGCACTCCATCGGCACCGGCATCATCGGCGGCATGATCGGCGAAACCACCCTGGCCATGCTCTACGTGCCGCTGCTGTTCTATCTCTTTGACCGCATGCGCGAATATTTCGAGGCCAGGAAAAACAAGGCGGCCGCCGGCGGGACAGGCCACACCGGCCATGATGCCCATGGGGGCGACGCGGCCGGGAACCAGGAGGCAGTCTGACATGCGCCGATATCTTTTATATGGACTCTTGCTTTTTACCGTCCTGATGCCCGGGTGCATGATGGGGCCGGATTACCGCAAACCGCCCGTCGACGCGCCGGGCGCTTTCATCTATGGGGGAGAAGGGATCGGGCAGACCGCCGACGTGCGGTGGTGGAAACAGTTCAATGACCCGGTCCTGGAATCTTTCATCGCCGAAGCCCTGGTCAACAACAAATCCGTCCGGATGGCGGCGGCCAGTGTCGAACAGGCGGCGGCCGTCCTCATGCAGGTCCGCTCGCCCCTGTTTCCCCAGATCGGGTACGGCGGCGCCGCCACCCGTCAGCGGGCCACCGATTCCCAGGCCGTTCTGCTGCCGGACAATCCGTATAATACCTATCAGTCCCTGGGCAGCGCCAGCTGGGAACTGGACCTGTGGGGCCGTTCGCGGCGGCTGACCGAGTCGGCCAGGGCGGACCTGCTGGCCACCGAAGAAGGACGGCGGGGCGTCCTGCTCTCCCTGGTGGCCGCCACGGCCAACACCTATATCCAGCTGCTCGGCCTCGACGACCAGCTGGCCATTTCCAGAAGATCACTGGCCGCTTACGGCGAGTCGGTGGCGCTTTTTGAAAAGCAGTTTGAATACGGCCAGGTCTCCCAGATGACGGTGGAACAGGCCCGCACCCAATACGAAACCGCGGCCGCCACCATCCCCCAGATCGAGCTGCAGATCGTCCAGACCGAACACGCCCTCTGTCTCCTGCTGGGACGCAATCCCGGCCCGGTTCCCCGGGGCAAGACCATGGACGAGATCAGTCTGCCGGCCGTTCCCGCCGGGCTTCCCTCGGACCTGCTGGCCAACCGGCCGGACATCCGCCAGGCCGAGCAGAACCTGATTTCGTTAAATGCCCGCATCGGCGCCGCCAGGGCCCTGTATTTCCCGTCCATCTCGCTGACCGGCAATTACGGTTATGCCAGCTCGGACCTGTCGGACCTGTTTGAAGGCCCCGGCCGGCTCTGGAGCTATTCCGGGTCGCTGACCGGGCCGCTCTTTGCCGGCGGCGCCATTTACGGGCAGGTCAGGCAGGCTGAAGCCGCCCGCCAGGCCGCCTTGTACAACTACGAGCAGTCCGTTCAAAACGCTTTTGCCGACGTGGAAAACGCCCTGGCGGCCCACCGCAAGACCTCCGAGCAGATCCTTGCCCAGGAACGCCTGGTCAGGGCCTGCCGGGAATACGCCCGCCTGGCCCAGCTCCAGTATGACGGCGGCTACGCGCCGTATTCCACCGTTCTCCAGGCCCAGCAGCAGCAGTTCCCCGCCGAGCTCAAATACGCCCAGTCCCGGGCTTCGCTGCTGTCTTCCCTGGTGAACATTTACAAGTCCATGGGCGGCGGATGGGTCACCGAGGCGGACCGCATGACCGCACCTGCCCCGGTTTCCCCTTGACAGGTGTTTCGGTCCCGATCAGTATGGGCCTGTTTTTTTGCAAAGGAGTGGTTTCAGCGATGGAGAAAATGCGATGTATCCGGTGCCAGGGGCCGGTGGAGATGCGCCGGACCTGAAAAGCCGTTTATCTGCGCTGCAGGTCCTGCAACGCCGAATTCACCCTGGAACAGTACCATCAGCAGATGGACGAAGAGTTTGAACGGCAGGTGGGCAATATCCGCTGCGACCGTCTGTAGCCGGAAACTATACCTCTAAGACCAATCCCACCGGGCAATGGTCCGATCCCGTGACCGTGTTGTCGATATAGGCGTCCTTGAGCCACCCTTTGGAAACCACGTCTTCGGTTACGAAGAAATAATCGATGCGCCACCCCACGTTCCGTTCCCGGGCCTTGAACCGGTAGGTCCACCACGAATACCTGACCGTGTCCGGGTAGAGGTGACGGAAGGTGTCCACGTACCCGTCGGCCACTATCCGGTCCAGCCAGTCCCGTTCCACGCGCAGAAACCCGGAGGTATTCTCGTTGGCCTTGGGATTCTTGAGGTCGATTTCGTTGTGGGCGGTGTTGTAATCTCCGGTGATGACCAGGCTGCGGCCCTGGCGCCGGTACTCGTCGGCATAGGCGAAAAAATCACGGTAAAAATTCAGCTTGTAGGCCAGTCGGTCTTCGCCCATCTGGCCGTTGGGAAAATAGATGTTGAAGAAGATGAAATCCTCAAAGTCCATTTCGATGATGCGGCCTTCGGCGTCATACTCCGGCCGGCCGATGCCCGTCTTGACGTTCCTGGGAGTGATCCGGGAATAAACAGCCGTGCCGCTGTATCCTTTTTTTACCGTGGCGTGGGCCCAGTACGAGGTATAGCCGTCAATGTCGGCCATGTCCGGCGTCACCTGTGCCGCCTGCAGCTTTGTCTCCTGGATTCCGATTACATCAGCCCCCAGTTTTTTCAATGTCTCCGGGAAGCCTTTGCCCATCACCGCCCGCAGACCATTGACATTCCATGATACCAGTTTGATGATTCGTCCGGCCATATTTTTCCTCACCATATCCGTCGTCTGTTACGGTCTGCCAGTTCCTCTCAATCCGTCAGATCCTGTCCGGAAATTACCATGGCGAACCGCCGGCGTTCAATCATTATTCCGTTTCTGATCGGCTGAATCCCGTATTGACAATAAAGGGAGCACATTATAAAAGATCGGTTTAACAGGAAAACCCGATCCTGATTATCCGTTGACCGATAAGGAATTATGAACGATGAAGGAATCCAATGTCGTCTGGCATGAGCATATCGTATCCCGGTCCGATCTGGAGCAGTTGCACGGCCACAGGGGCGTCACCATCTGGTTCACCGGCCTGTCCGCCTCGGGCAAGTCCACCCTGGCCAATGCCGTGGCCGCTGAACTGCACCAGCGGAACGTATCCACCTATGTTCTGGACGGGGATAACATCCGTCACGGTTTGAACCGGGACCTGGGCTTTTCTCCCCGGGACCGCGAGGAAAATATCCGGCGCATCGGCGAGGTGGCCAAGCTTTTCACCATGGCCGGGGTGGTCAACCTGACCGCCTTCATCAGCCCTTACATCGCGGACAGGAAAACGGCCCGCGACCTTCAGCCGGAACATTTCGTGGAGGTATTCTGCGACGCCGACATTTCCGTCTGCGAGCAGCGCGATCCCAAGGGCATGTATAAAAAAGCCCGCGCCGGCCTGATCAGGGACTTCACCGGCATTGACGCGCCTTATGAACCGCCTCCAAAACCGGAGATTCACCTGCGCACGGACCGTCATCCCATCGAGGAGTGCGTCGAAATCGTTATCGGCGTACTGGAGCGGCGCGGAGTCATTTAACGTCAGCTCTGAACGCTGAAGAAAGGTATCCGCCATGAAATACGCAGCCATATTCCTGACCGCCCTGGTGCTGTTCGGTTTTCAGGCTCAGGGTCCGAAGGTCCGGCCGGAGAACTGGGCCCGGCCGGTCATCAACAACGAACTGGAGAACTGGTATCAGGTCGATCAGAAGGTCTATCGCTCCTCCCAGCCGGGGGCTGTCGACATGAAAACCGTGGAGGCCTTCGGTATAAAGGAGGTGTTGAATCTGCGGGACAGGCATTCGGATAAAGATGATGCCAGAGACACCTCTCTTCTCCTGCACAGAGTTGAAACAGAGGCCGATGACCTGAGCGAGGACCAGATCCTGGAGGCGCTGAAAATTATCAAAAACGCCAAGGGCCCTATCCTGGTCCACTGCCGCTACGGTGCCGACCGGACCGGCGCGGTGATTGCCGCCTACCGTGTGATCATGCAGGGCTGGTCGAAAGATGATGCCATCGATGAAATGGTCAACGGCGGATTCGGGTTTCACAAGCGGTACGATAATTTGATTGAACGGATTCAAAATCTGGACGTGGACAGGATTAAGCGCGAGCTGCAAGGGCTTTAATCACGACGGGTGAATCGGTATCTCCATGGTTTTACTTATGGGCACCTCCAAAAATTGCCTTTTGGCCCGATGTCGGCGTTGTGCTTAAATTTTAATCCTCGAAATACTTCTATGTATTCCTGCGGTTAAAATTTTCGCACGCCTTGACCTCAAGCCAAAATTCTAATTTTTAGAGATACCCTTATGATTGACTTGCAACCCCGGCTCTGCTAAAGATAAGGGCATCTTTTAAAAGACGATTCTTTGGGGTGCCCATAAATCCACCGGGGCAAAATTTTATTTCCAGATTGAATGACAATGGCAGACAACCCGCAATCAGACGGCAAACCTGGAAGGGGGGGCACTCCACCTCCGGACGACCTGTCCCATCTGGCCCAGGACATCATATCCAATGTCGGCGTCGGTATATATATCATTCAGCGCGGTAACTTCGTCTACGTCAGCCAGTTATACCAGAAACTCATCGGCTACACGGAAGAGGAGATTATCGGCACGCATTCTCTCGCCCATATTTATCCTGAAGACCGGGAAATGGTCAGGCAGCAGGCCATAAAGCGTTTGAAAAGGGAATTATTCGACCCCTATGAATACCGGTACGTCAGGAAGAACAATGAGATTATCTGGGTTCTGGAGACGATCACGCCCATCCAGTATAAAGGTGAAAGAGCCACCCTGGGCAGTTTCATGGATATCACCATATACAAAATAATGGAAAAAGCATTGCGCCGGAGCGAGGAAAAATACCGCACCATTCTCGAAAGCATCCATGAGGGGTATTTCGAGGTGGATCTGGACGGCAACCTGACCTTTATCAACGACTCCATGTGCCGGATCGCCGGCTGCTCCAAAGAAGAACTGACAGGTTCAAATCACCAGCGGTTTACGGATAAGGTTACCGCGAAAAAAGTTTTCCGGGCGTTTAACAAAGTATACCGGACCGGCAACCCGATCGACAGTTTCGACTGGCAGATTATCGGGAAGACCGGCGAGGAAAGACAGGTCGAGGCGTCCATATCGTTACGAAATGATTCATCCGGCAAGCCGGTCGGTTTTAAAGGCATTCTGCGCGACATCACCGAACGCAAACGGATGGAGCAGAAGCTCAACCATATGGCCACGCATGACGCCCTGACCGGCCTGCCCAACCGGCTGATGTTCAGCGAAATTTTAAACCACGCCATTATCCGGGCAAAGCATCATCACCTGCAGTTGGCCGTTTTTTTCATCGATCTTGACCGTTTCAAGTCCATCAACGACTCTCTGGGGCACGACGCGGGAGACCAGTTGCTGAAAAAGATGGCCATCAGGTTTAAGCAAACGCTGCGGACAAGCGATATTATCGCCCGTCTGGGGGGAGATGAATTCATTATATTGATCGAGGACATAGAGGGCCTGAATCAGGTCGAAGCCCTTGCCCAGAAGATTCACAGCACGGTCATGCAGCCGGTTCTTCTGATGGATGAAGAATGCCGCGTGACGACCAGCATCGGCATCAGCCTGTACCCCCGCGACGGAGAGGACGAACAGACCCTGATGAAAAACGCCGACATGGCCATGTACCTGGCCAAGGAGGAAGGCCGGAATAACTACCAGTTCTATGCCGAGAATATTCAGATCCAGGCCTATGAGCGCTTTTCCATCGAGACCAACCTGCGTCGCGCCCTGGAGCGCAATGAGCTGTATTTGACCTATCAGGCCAAGCTTGATTTCAAGACCGACCAGGTCACGGGCGTGGAGGCGCTGCTGCGCTGGGAGAATCCATACCTTGGGGCGGTCTCCCCGGCGCAATTCATTCCGGTAGCCGAAGAAATCGGGCTGATCGTGCCCATCGGCCGCTGGGTGCTGAAAACCGCCTGCGCCCAGAATGTCGCCTGGCAGCGCCAGGGCCTGCCGCCGGTCAGGATGGGGGTCAATTTGTCGCTTCGTCAACTCATGGACGACAACCTGATAAACGATATCAGCGCCGCGCTGGAGGAGTCCGGCATGGCGCCGAACCTGCTGGAACTGGAAATCACCGAAAGCATGGCCCTGCATAATCCCGCGCGCCAGCTGGCCTTGATGACCAAGTTGAAGGAAATGGGCCTGCGCATTGCCATTGATGATTTTGGCACCGGCTACTCCGCCCTGGCCCAGCTCAAACATTTCCCCATCGACACGCTCAAGGTGGACCGGTCGTTTATCCGTAACCTTCCGCACGATCCCGAGAACAAGGCCATTACCGAGGCGATCATCGCCATGGGCAAAACCCTGTCGCTGACCGTTGTCGCCGAAGGCGTGGAAACGCTGGAGCAGGATGATTTCCTGCGAGAGAAGGTTTGCGATGAGATGCAGGGTTTTTATTTCAGCAAGCCGGTCTCGCCGGAAAAACTTGCCGAACTGCTGCGAAAGCACATCCCCGTAATAAGAGACAAGTCGTGACCAAACGGTAAAGGCAGCGCAAGGCAGGTCACACTAGCGGGAATCCATAACCGGAAAGCGCGGCCATGGCCGGGCCTGCTCCAGTTCAAAGGCCAGTTCCAGCAAAACCTTATCATGACCCATGGGGGCGGCAAATTGAACCCCGATGGGCAGACCGTCCCGGCTCCTTCCCAGGGGCAGGGAGATGGCCGGTTCCCCGGTGATATTCTGCAGCGCGGTAAAGGGGGCATAGTCGCGGATGCCTTTAAACACCGTTTCAAAGGGCAGGTCGGGATTAAGCAGCGCCCCGTTTTTTACGGTTCCGGCGGCCAGTACCGGACAAAGAACCGCATCATATTTATCATAAAAAGACTCCGTCACCTTTCTGGCTCTTCTTAACCGCCGGGTGGCAAAAGGAAATGAGCGCATGTGTTTTGAAAAATGCCGGCTCATTCCCAGGGTCAGGCTTTCCACCTTTGCCGGATCAAAATCAGGAGACAGCAGCTTTTTCCCGAACCGGTGCAGCATGAAAAAAAGAAAGGCGTAATACAGGGTAAAATCGTCACCGATCTGTTCGGTAAAAGGGATCGGAAGTTCTTCGATATAATGCCCGAGCTGCTCGCACAATCCGGCCGTGGAGCGAACGACATCAAGCACCTCATCTTCGACAACGATGTCGCCGATGGCCTCGGTAATCAGCGCGATTCGCAGCCGTTTTTTCCCGGGCCCGGTAACCAGCCCCAGTGACGGCAGCCGGGGATTGGCATAATACTTTTCCGCCTCGGCCATGAATAAGGCCGTATCCCTGACCGTCCGGGTGATAACCCCTTCGAACACGACATTGATGGGCAGCATTTTGAGCTCAATCGGGCTGACCAGGCGATAGCGGGTGGGTTTCAATCCCACCAGGCCGCAGCACGCCGCCGGAATACGGATCGATCCCCCGCCGTCATTGCCGTGGGCCAGGGGCACGACGCCCGCGGCCACCAGGGCGGCCGAACCGCCCGACGAACCGCCGGACGAATAATGGATATTCCAGGGGTTGGCGGTGGCGCCGTGGAGCAGGGATTCCGTGGTCGGCGGAATGCCGAACTCCGGCAAAGCGGTCTTGCCCAGGCTGATCATCCCCAGGGATTTAAACTGTTTGATAAAGGCGTGATCTTTTTTCGAAGGCGTTCGGGGCAGGGCGCGGGTGCCGAACAGGGTGGGAACACCCTGCACTTCCACGTTGTCCTTGATAAAGGTGGGGATCCCGCCCAGTCTTCCTTTCCTCGGCCCTTTGGCCTGCTCACGGGCCGTATCAAATGTCTTGGTGACAATGGCATTCAGTTTGGGGTTGGCCTGCTCCGCCCGTTTGATCGCGGCCTCGACCAGTTCCATCGACGTTACTTTCCCGCTTTCCAGGCGTTCGGCAAGCGCGGTGGCGTCCAAATCTTCCAGGACATCATTACAAACCGTGTTAACCTTGAGTTCATTCATGAAACGCTCCCTTATTCCGTCATTTACAGGGGACAGGCCTCGCCCGATTCTTCCGGCACCAGACGGCCGTCGCAGAGACGGACGATGCGGTGGGCGGTCCCGGCCAGCTGAAGATTGTGGGTCACCAGGATGACCGTCAGTCCTTCGTTGCGGTTCAGTTCGTTGAGCACCCGGCCGATTTCATTGCTCCGGGCCGTGTCCAGGTTGCCGGTGGGCTCGTCGGCCAGCAGGATACGGGGCTTGTTCACCAGGGCTCGGGCGATGGCCACCCGCTGCATCTCGCCGCCGGAAAGTTCTCCCGGCAGGTGACCCTTGCGCCGGTCCAGATCGAGCATGGACAGCAGCCGGTCCACGTTCTCCCCCGCCCCCGGTTTGCTGAAGAACGTCAGCGGCAGCATGACGTTTTCCCGGACCGTCAGGGTGGGGATAAGGTGGAACTTCTGGAAGATATAGCCGAAGGACTCCCGCCGGATGCGGGTCAGGGCCTTTTCCGAAAGCGGCTTTCCGCCGAAAATCTCCCGGCCCTCCACGGCCAGCCTTCCGGAGGTGGGGTTGTCCAGGCATCCCAGGATGTTGATCAGGGTGGTTTTTCCCGAGCCCGAGGGACCGACAAAGGCCACGTATTCGCCGGCGCCGATCGACAGCGACACGTTGTTGACGGCATAGATCTGCTCGCTGCCGCGGACATAGATTTTGTTTATGCTTCCGGCGGCAATGGCCATTTGATTCGTGCTCATCAGTTCACCTCGCTGCGGATGGATTCGATGGGCCGGATGCGGGCCGCCCTCCAGGCCGGATACACGCCGCTGACAAAGCCGATCAGCACCACCGCCACCAGGGTGGTGGCCGCCAGTTTCGCGTCGATCAGTATCAGCGAGCCGGTCGGGGCGTAGGGCAGCAGGTTGCGTACCAGAACTTCCGTCATTTTGGACAGGCCCAGGGCCATGGCGGTGCCAACGATTCCCCCCAGCAGGCAGAGGATCAGGGTCTCGATCCAGACCAGCTTGAAAATATCTCCGGGCATGGCGCCCATGCTCTTGAGGATGCCGATTTCCTGGAAACGTTCGAAGACCGACATGAGGATGGTGTTGATGACGCCCACCATGGCGATGAGCACGGCGATGGCGGCAATGGAAAAGACCATGATCTTGGCGGTGGTGACCAGGCTCATGATGGTGTTCTTGACCTGGGCCATGGAGACCACCTGGACATCCGGCAGCTTATAAAGCTTTTCCTCGAACCCGATGATGTCGGCGTCTTTTTTCGTCTGAATGCCCAAAGCGGTCAGTTCGTCGGGCCGGCTAAAAATTTTCTGAACTGTTCGAAAGGGCAGGAAAATGGTGCCGTCATCCTGGGTGCCGCTGCGCTTCAGGATTCCCACCACCCGGATCTCCACCTCCTTTTCCGGGATCAAGAGCAGGTCGCCCACCTCACGCTGTTCCAGTTCGGCGGCTTCAAAACCCATGACCGCCTCCATGGCTTCCGGATCGGTGAACCATCCGCCCTGCGCAAATTCCAGATAGGTTTTCATCGGCGGATAGGTGACCGGGTCGACGCCCAGGTAGGCGCTGATACCGCCGCTTTCGCCCTTATTGGGATCGAAGACGGCCTGCATGAGCATGGGGGTGATGCGGGACACTTCCGGTTCGTTGCGCACCTGGTCGATGACCGACTGGCTCATGTAACGCAGGCCGGTGCCGCCCTTGAGCATCAGGGTGGCGGCTTCGTAGGGGCAGCCCTTGGCCGTCAGAATTACCTGGAATCCCATATTATCGATGTCCCGGTTCAGGGAGGCCTCGTACCCCTGGTTGAATCCCAGCAGGCTGGCCAGCACCCACGACGACAGGGCGATGCCCACGATTGTCAGGAGGGTGCGCGTGCGCTTGCGCAGGAGATTCTTGAAGGCGATTTTGTACAGGCTTAACATGAGGCACCTCCATCCGGCAGGGGCATGGCGCGCCGTGCCCCTAAATGTTGTTCAGGAAACGGTTTCCGTAAACAAACTCATCCATCAGGATCAGGTTCTTCTTGGCCGCCCGGAGGACCGCCCGGAAATCGTCCGCCGCTTCGGGCGCGGGGTTGTTGATCCGGTTCACCCGGCCGGTGGCGGTTGTTTTGCCGGTGACGACGTCATAGGCGTCAAAATCCGCCAGGCTCAGGCCTTCAAACTGTTTACCGAATTCGGCCGACCGGAATTGCGTCGCGGCCCTGGAAGTCAGTTTCTGGAGATAGAAGCTTTTGATGATGCCATCCAGATCGAGGACCAGAAACACCTGGATGCCGCCGTAATGGCCCTTCTGGTTGACACCGTGGATGTACCCGATTTTTTCCGCGCCGTTTAAAATTTCGTAAATGGTGTAAGGCACATCAACGGTTTCATAAAGGCCCTGAAAGGAATCGCCGAGACGCTGCTCAATCCGTCTGAGCTGGGGGTCTCCGCCCTGCTTGTCGATGGACATGTAGTGGGTTTTATAGCCGGTGGAGCCGGGAAAGAGCCGTTTCACGTCCCGGTCCGGATCGTTGAGGTCGCAGCCCACCGCCGCCAGGGCGGGGTGAGTCGCCGGATCCGCCAAGAACAAACAAAATAGAAGAAAAATTATCCCTTGTTTCATGGCCTTTTCTCCTGATTTTCGTCGGCCGGTTTTATATTCGTCATCTCCCGGCTGCGTCCTTCGCCATCAACCGACTTGATCGGGTGATCCGGCGTAAAAATGCCTTTATCCCTATTTACATTTTTTTGTAGCCATACGCCTGCACCACAAAACGGTTCTCGCCGGTCTGGCCGTCATACAGGTGCATGAACCGCAGGGCCAGATCACCGTTAACCTGAAAAGAAGCGCCGCTGGCGAGGGAATATTGATCTCTCCCGGCCGTCTGCCAGGATACCGGCTGGATTTCCAGCTTCAGTCGCCCTTCGTCCATGAGATTGACCCCTTCCCGCAGAAAAATGGCCGTGGCCCGTTCGCCCCGGTTCCGACCGGACACAACCTCCACCCGGGTTTCAAAAAAATCCCGCAGGAACGTCAGGTCCACTCCGCCCAGAAAGGTTCGCCGGGGTTCCCTGTCTATGACTTCATAGCCCATGACTCCCAGAATTTGTCCGGAAGTCAGGGACGCGCCCAGGCTGTAGTTGTCCTTGCCGAGCACGCCTTTGGCGACCCGCGCCGTGGCCAGATAGTTGCCGTCAAAGCGGACGGGCATGCCGCTGCCGGTGGTCAGCGACAGGCTGACGTTTCCCCAGTCCAGATCCCGGGACGCGCCCGCTCCCCAGTCCCGGTCAAAGCCGAAGCCGTACATGGGCAGGGTCGGCAGGAGCAGCCCGTGGGTGTCGAAAATCGAGGACAGGCCCATGGCCGGCCGGTTGTGGCCCAGCCACAGGTCCGACCAGCCGGCCTTGTATTTGAACCAGGCATTGTAAAGCTGGGATTGAAACCGGTCCTCCGGGTCATCCCAGGCCAGCCGGTACTGGAGCGCAAAGGCCCCGAAATCACCGGCCTCGCTCGAAAGCCGCTTGAGAAAATCCACCCCGAGAGAGGGCTTCTGCATCACCTCGTCGGCCATCCAGGAATAATAGCTGGCCTCGTCCGTGCGGCTGGAATAACCCGCCACGCCCTGGGCCTCCAGGTAGAGCAGATAGTCGGAAGCGGTGGCGGGGCAGGCGCATAAAATCACCCACAACGCCCATCCGGCAAAAAGTTTCCGCCATGGCGACCGCCTGATTTCTTCCGGCCGTGAATTGCGGCTACACGTCAAACTCGATCACGCCGCGGTAAATTACTTTACCGTCCTTGATGAATTTGATCCGGACATCCCACTCACCGGGCATGACGATGTTCACCGGCATGAGGTAATCCCCGTTTTTGTTCAGTTTAAATTCCACGTCTCCGGACTCGTGGTGGCCCCGCATGCTCGGCATGCCCGATTCCCCGGTTATCTTAAGGCTGGTATCCCGCGCTTCCTTGTTATTATAAATAACGATTTTTAAAACCACGGTTCCCATCTTGGGCTTCTCGCTGAACTCCCACATGCCGGAATAGCCGGGTCCGATGATGAAAGCTTTCCCGGCCTGGGGAAGGGGGGTGAAAGCTTCCTCGGCCGGCCCGACCGCCGGGACAATCAGCATGACCAACATAACGGCTACCCATAATGCCCGCGTTTTGAAAGATACGGTCTTGTTCATGACGCTGCCTCCTTTTGAAGTTTAGCTTGGTTATTGACGATCGGTCCGGGCCGAGACCACCTGCCGGATGCCGAGCCTGTCCAGTCGCTGTCCGTCAGGCGCCAGGCCGCAGCGTTCCAGCGCGCCGATGATGCCCCCGGAAGTGACGTATTCATTATACAGCGGGAAAATGACCCGTCCGCCGATGAAGCGTTCCATCTGATGGATGACAAAACCCGGGATGGTGGCGGGCTGGGGCGCGGTGTGGTCGGAAACCACCAGCCGATCGGCCACGGCCGCCATGGCGCAAACGGTGGCGTGACGCTCTTCCGGTCCCATTTCGTGAAGGGCCAGGGAGATGACGGCCACGTCATAGCGGCGGTCGAGGTACTCGCCCAGCCGGGTGGAATCGCCGAACATGTATTCCAGGTTTTTGACGCCCCGCTTTTGTTTCTGGCGCTCGCAGTAGGCCAGCATGCGCCGGGACAGGTCCACCCCGGTCACGTGGCTGCATTTTCCAGCCAGTTCCAGGGCCAGCCGGCCGGTGCCGCAGCACACGTCCAGAACCGTGCTGCCCGCAGGGATAAAATCCATGACCATGCGGCGGTTGGCCGTTTCCACGGGATCGAAGAACCAGCCGTAGAGATATCCGTCATACCATTGGTTTTTGCCTGAGTTTTTCATGGATTTTCGCAAAACCTTTCTCGCGTCCGTTCCCTGCGGCGCGGGAAATTGCCGGTGCCGATGTTCAGGCCGCCTCCACCCGGCAGGGCACATAGCGGTGCAGGGGGGTTCCGGCGACCGGGTCACGGTTTGCGGCGCTGGTCAGGCGGTTGACATTGGCCCCGTATGCTTTGCCGTCATAGCAGAGGCCGAAGCCGTGGGGCATGACCACCTGGCCCGGGCGGGCGTCGCCGGAGACCTCGAGTTCCAGGCTTTCCCGGCCGGCGGCCGTGATGACGGTCACCATCTGGCCGTCGGAAAAGGCCATCCGTTCGGCGTCTTCCGGGTTCATGAGCAGGGTGCAGGCCCGTAAATCTTTGTTCCACTCGGGATTGCGCATGAGGGTGTTGGCGTTGGTTTTCATATGACGGCCGGCCACCAGGATCAGCGGAAAATCCGGATGGGGCGTCAGGGCTTCTTCCTCGGCTTCGGGGGTTAATTGTTTGACGGCGGCGGACAGTTCCGGAATATGCAGTTCCATCTTCCGCCCCGGCAGGGTGATTTCCCGGAAGTTGTCCTCATGGCATCGGCCGATGAACAGGCCCTGGGGGTTGTTGATGAGTGCTTCGAAAATTTCTTCCGTCAGAACCGCCATGGGCGAGAGCTGCATGAGGGGCATGTAGCTGAACCGGCGGCAGGCGGTCTTGACAACCTGCCAGACCCGCTCGGGCGCCAGGGCCCTCAACAGCGCCCGGCTGATGGAAAAGCCGCCCCGGTGGGCGTCCAGCAGAAACGGCGCCGGGCGCAGGCGCAGGAGGGCGGACGCGGTGAGCCAGTGTTTGGTCAGGGGCTTGAAGATGCCTTTTTTCAGGAACCCGGGCAGTTCAGGGGCCAGGCCATGGCCGTCGGTGACCCGGAGGAACACTTCTTCCGGGGGCAGGCTGTCGCCGCCGGGTCCCTTGTATTGAATCATCATCAACTGCAGCAGCCCCCACATCTGGGAAAGGTGGGCCGAACCCATTTCCCGGCCGATGGTTCTGGCCATGACAAACAGCAGCCGGCTCAACAGGGCGGGGTTCCGCTGGCCGCACACGGCCAGTTCCATGGCATAGGCAAAGCGGCCTTTTTTCGCGGCCTCATGGAGCGAATCGGGGATAGGGGGGATGAGCCCCAGGCCGTCGGCCAGGCGGGTGAAAATCTCCCCGCACTCCAGGCGTTCACCCTCAGCCTCGACCACGGGCCGGCGCAGCTGGAAATAGACCTCGGGGTAGCTCCAGGGGAAGAAGGTGCCGTCCCAGGATTCATAACCGGACCGGGCCGGCAGCACGTAGTGGGAGAGGCGGGCGGTTTCGGTCAGGGAGAGTTCGATGGTGACCAGCAGATCCAGGGCGGCAAAGGCCTTTTCATAGGCGGTGGTGTCGGCGTAGGACCGTAGCGGATTGCTGCTGCTGATGATGACCGCCCGCACCCGGCCCGGGTGGTCGGAGAGGACCTCCTCGGGCAGAACATTGGGCGGATGAAATCCGGTGATGGCCGGAAAATCCGTGGTCACGGTCCGCCAGGTGCGGGGATCCCGGTCGTCGGTATGAAATCCCAGGGGGGCAAGGATGCCGGAGATGACGTTGCCGCCGGGAACGCAGTACCGGCCGCATATGGCCACCAGGAGCGACAGCAGGTAGGAGGTGACCGTGCTGTGCCGGTTCATGAGGATGCCCAGATCGGCGTGGAGGCACCATTTGCGGGTAGAGAGCAGGCGGCAGAATTTTTCGATCTGGGGCCGTTCCAGCCCGCAGGTCGACAAGGCCTTGTCGACGTCGAACCCTTTGAACAGGGGTTTGATGTCTTCCCAGCCGGTCACGCGGTTTTCGATGTAATCCCTGTTCTCCCATCCTTTTTCCAGGATGATGGCGATCATGGCCCGGACCAGCAGGGCGTCGGTTCCCGGTCTAACCGGGATGTGGATATTGGCCTCGCGGGCGGTTTCCGATTTGCGCGGATCGACGGCTACCAGGAGCCGCTCGGGGTCTCTGGCGAACTCCCTGAGCACGATGGGCGCCCGGGGCATCTGGTGGCTGGCCATGCCGTTCCATCCCCAGGCCACCATCATGTCGGCGTTGGTCTCGTCGGGGATGGGAATCCGGTGCTGCCGTCCCAGCATGCGGCCGTTGACCCAGAAGAAACCGGTCAGTTCCTGGGACATGGGGTTGTAATGGTACCGGGACCCCAGGGAGCGCATCAGGTGAATGCCGAAAAAAGCGTCAAAGTGACAGCCCTGGCCGCCGCCGCCCATGTAGGCCAGGGAACGCGGGCCGTGCTTGGCCAGAATCCCTCGCAGTTTTTCGGAAATCTCGGCCACGGCCTGGTCCCAGGATATGGGGACAAAGGCGTCGCCGACACGCTTGAGGGGGTGGGTGAGCCGGTCGGCGTGGTGCTGGTGATGGGCCACATTTTTTCCCTTGCGGCAGATATACCCCCGGCTGCGGGGGTTGTCCCTGTCCGGGGTGACTTTAACCATGGTGTTGTTTTCGACGGTCACTTCCAGGCCGCAGTTCTGGGCGCAGAGCACGCAGCCGGTTTTATGAATTGTCTTCATACAGATCCCTTATGGCGTATAATATGTTCTTGCATATTGTTTAACGAAAAAGTCGCGCTCGACTGGTAATGGTTGGGTAGCATCAAACGGCTCAAACATAAACCGGAAGGAGATTTTCTGATGTTAAGGATAGCAAAAGGCGCGGAGGAAGCAAAGAGGTAAAAACGCTTCAGGTGATCGATGCCGATCGGTCGGCGCATAAATTTTGTTCGATTACCGAGGGGGACTGCCCTATTATTCATGCTGGATGCTCATGTATTGCTCAATACTCAAGTACTTTTCCCGAATCATTTTTATCAGATAGGGCGGGACAGGCTCATGTTCTAACCATGATTCAGAAACGATCCCGGGCTCAAAAGCGCTATAATATTCATTTAATCCTCTACGGATAAAGCGATCATCGACTTCTCCTAAGTGGAGTTTTTCCGAGAGAAATTTCATTAGATACACCGCCGCGAGTTTATTGCCCTCCTCATTCCAATGCCCGTCTTTCCTGAAATGACACAGATCAGATATCCGTTGGTATTTTATGGCGTTTTCCAATACTGATTTGATGTTTTTTTTGTCAGCGGTTTCAATAAGATGGATTATTAAAGGAAACAGGTATTCGTTTTCGTCTTTTTTGCTATTAAAGGTGTCCATCAATTCAATCAGTTTATTTTTATCGGGATCATCAAGGCTATCCAGTAATTTCCGGCTGGCCGTATCGATATAGTCTTTTCGCATATGGGCCACTTCGTTTTTGTTGCCGCTGAAATACTCCGTTATATTTGAATAAAATTCGTTGATAGTTGATACGTTGGCTTCATTCTCCATCATATTTGCAGGATCAGTTTTTGTCTGGCATGAAAAGGCCTCAAAAAGATCAAGGTACTCGATTTTCATGCTGGCCAACTCCGTTTTAACAGAAATATTAAAATCAGAACCGGGTAAAATGGCCACGAAAAAAGACTGCCCTCTGCGATCCGCTTCTTTCTTCCATTCTTTTAAGATCATCAAAAAAAAATTACGCGCTTCAGACAATTGGGTGTCTTCCGTATAATCTTCAAACAAAAGATATCTGGCCTGAAGTTGCCGCGCTCCACGGTTTTCGTAATCATAGTTAAGGCAGCCCTTTTCCTGATCCCATGCTAAAAAACGTTTAAAGGGCTTAACCGCTTCTACAACCAGATAGGTCATATAGAATTTTTTGATGATGGTGATAAAAACATTTTTATCATATTCGCGGAAACGGAGATTGGATTTCCTGTCAACATAACACAATCTGTTAGCAACCAAATCCATCAGATCATTATTACCGAAAACATAAATAATCGTATCGAGATCATATTGGCGTGTATCATCCATATACTGGAGATACATCTGGTCAGTTCCGTAGCCATCAACTCCGAAGTTCAAGACTTCAAAGGCGTTACCTGTTCTGTTCAGGAGGTAGTCAAGCGGTTCTGTGAAGGAATATTGCGCCGCCACTCTGAGATTTTCAGTAAAGGAATCCCCGAAAAAAGCGATTCTTTCGACCCCAGGCTTTTTTGATTGAGCAAATTCCCTATGCTGCCGTAATCCGAGGCTGTTATGAATCACCAGGTGCTTCCTGCCGGTATCTGGATGGTGACGCGTGCCCCACGTTTTTGGAATGTTCTTATAAATTCTGAATCGGTCTATTTGGTATTTGGCATAAACCACTTCTTTAAGATCAGGACGAAAAAATCTAAGCGCTATTTCGCAAATTGAACATGCAAAAAGGGTGGAGAGAAAAACGATCAGGGCGTTAATGAAAAGCCGGTACTTCTTCGGCAAGTTGTCCGTAATCAATAGTCTTATTTTTCTCTCATGACGATGACGCCGTTCCAGTCGGCCGGGGGCGGGTTGACGGAATACGCTTCGCATCTCTCCGCCATGATCTGGGCAGGTTTGTCCTGCGGCCTGGCAGCCAGAATTTCCTTGAAAACCCGGGCGGCCTCGGCCCACTTTCTGTCCAGGTACAGGGACACGCCGGTATTAAACCGGGCGATGAACGCTTTGTCTTCCCCGGAAATGTTGTCTTTCTCTGAAATCAGTTCATAGATGGGGACCCCGCCGCTCCGCCCCTTGACGGCCACGACATCCAGGAGCCTGGCTTCGATCTCGTTCTGCGCCGCGGAAAAAGTGGAGCCGCTGATGATGATGCCGGTTCCGTAATACTTGTTCAGCCCCTCGATGCGGCTGGCCAGATTCACATTGTCGCCGATGGCGGTGTAGCTTAACCGCTCCTCGAAGCCCATGTTCCCCACCACCGCTTCCCCGGTGTTCAGGCCGATGCGGGTATGGAGAGTGGGCAGTCCTTTTTGCCGAAACGATTCGGCGACACCGGCGATGTGCCGCTGGCACTGCAGGGCTGTTTGGCAGGCCAGGACGGCATGATTGCCCACCGGGGAAGGGGCGCCCCAGAAGGCCATGATGGCGTCGCCGATGAATTTATCCACCGTGCCCTTGTTCTGGTGGATAAGGCCGGTCATGCCCTTGAAATAGACGCCCAGGGTTTCCGCCATCCGTTCCGGGCCCAGCAGTTCCGATATGGTGGTGAAGTTGGCAATATCCGAGAAAAAGATGCTGATCTGCTTTTTTTCCGCTCCCAGGGCCGCTTCCTTCTGCAGCCGGATCAGTTCCGAGACCAGTTCGGCCGGGACATACTTTTTAAAGGAGCGGAGCCCGTTCTTCATGTTGGCCACGGCCGTCTTCATTCTGATCAGTTCGATGACGCGGGATTCGATGCGGGGGTTGCCATCCAGTTCCAGGTTTTGAATTTTTGACATTTCGTCTTGCAGAAGGACCAGCGGCTTGCTGAGAGAACGGGAAAACAGAACGCCGGCCAATGCGAAGATCAGGCAGGCCGCGGCGGCTACGGCCAGAATGATGAACAGGTGCCGGCGCTCATAGCCCACGATCCGGGCCGCGGAAATATCCATGCCGACGATACATTCCAGGTCGCCGTTTTCCGCCAGCACCGGCGCGTAACCGGAAAGCCAGGTGCCCCACTCGTCGGAATAGAACTGATTTTCCACCTGTACGCGGTAAGGTTTTTCAAACGCCGCCATCATGGCGGGGGACTGCTCGCCCTCGTAAACATCGCCCAGATGACTCATCTGTTCCGGATCTTTTTCCGCGTCAACGATAAACACGGCTTGTCCCGCGACGTTCCTTCTCATGGTGTATACGAACCGGACATGGGTCGTCCGGCCCTGAATCTCCTGCAGGCGTTTTTTGATGGTAAGGTAGGCTTCGCTGCCCTCATCCACCACTGTCTGCAGGACCGCGTGGGCTTCCGGGTCTATCTGCATGGCTGCCAGTCCGACCGCGTCATGAAGCCGTTCACTGATGTCCTGCCGGATAAAAAAATGGACGCTGAAATAGGTGGCCAGTCCGACGCAAAGGGAGGTGATCACCACCAGCACGACAAAGGCGCTGGAAAGGCTGAATCGAAAAGTGAAGAGCATGTGGTTTTTGTCTTTTGGTTCCATGGTAAGCCAATCGCTTGTGGGTTGAAGAAAATACGGGTTTCGATAAAATGATGTATCAATAGCAAGGATTCGCAGATGTGTCAATATCCCAGACACCCGGTTTTATTATACATTGACATCCTTTACCACGCTTGGTAAAGTTGAAGTATAAATGCCAATTGATACCATCACTATAATAAAAAGTCTTAACTGAAGAAAGGACCAGGGCATGAAAAAAATTCTCGTGTGCGTCGTTATTCTTGTTTGCCTGTGTTCATGCGCGTCAACCCAGAAGAAAATGCTGACGTTGACCACCGGCATGTCCCAGGAGCAGGTCATCACGGTCATGGGTGTTCCGGAAAGGAGCGAGTTGTACGAAGCGGTGGACGGCAGCATGGTTTCCATTCTTTATTACCGCATGAAAGACAGGGGCGCGGTCATCCTGACACTGAAAGATGAAAGCACCCCGGTCGTTCTGGTCAATGGCCAGTTGATCGGATGGGGGGAGAGACTGCTTGACTCCAACATCAACCAGCTTCGGGTGAAAACAAAATAGATACCGGTCCGCGCCGGCAGATGCTGCCGGCGCGGGCATCCCCTTCAGATCCAAAACGGAGAATCCCGATCACGGACCGGATCGTTCGTTGCCTGTTGTTTTGTTTTTCCCTTCCGTCGGCCATCAGCGCAGGTTGTTTTTATCCCCCGACCGATGTGGCCGGCCGCCGTATTCCCGACTATGAAAATTACCATCTACAATCTGCATGACCTGTGTGAACACAACACCTTGTTCCTATCCCGGGCCCGGCGATACTTTGAGCTGAACGGCCACCATGTGATCGACGATTCGGATCAGGGAGACGGGGTGGACATGATTTTTGTTGGCGGCTGCGCCGTCACCGACGCCATGCGCCAGCGGTGCGAGGAAAATATTCGAGAACTTGCGGCGTCCCGGAATCGGGCCCGGGTGGTGGTGTTCGGCTGCCTGGCAGCCTTTCCGGAAAATCTGCTGACCGGCGATGCCACCGAAAACCGCATCGCCCTCATTCCTGTCCGGGAAGGCCGGGCGCTGGACAACATCATCGACGCCCGAATCCCCTTTGAATCGGTCAGCGTTAATCATTTGACGGGGCATGTCCCCTATCAGCCCCGTATGGGTTCCGACGATGCCTATGTGCTGATAGCCCAGGGATGCGTCAATGACTGCAGTTACTGCACCATCAAAAAGGCCAAGGGCGCGGTGACCAGCCGCCCGGAAGCGGCCATCGTCTCGGAAATCCGCGACCTTTACGACCGGGGCACCCGCACCGTGACCCTGCTGGCCGACGACTGCGGCTCCTATGGACTGGACGGGGCCACGGATCTGCCGTCGCTGCTGGACCGGCTTAACCGCACGACCCCCGGAATGAACTACAAAATTTACGCCATGTTCCCGGGGATTTTTTTGAAACAGGCGAGGCGGCTTGAGCCGTTTGTCGCCGGCCGCCGGATTGCCTACATGTGTCTGCCGGTTCAGTCGGCCGCCCCCCGGATTCTGGACCTGATGAACCGGCGCTATGATACCGGCGAAGTGGCTGAAGCCATCGGTCGGCTCAAGTCGCTTGACCCGGAGCTGTTTGTATGTTCTCATTTCATTTATAATTTTCCCACCGAAACGCCGGAGGAGTTTGAACAGAGCCTGAATTTCGCCCGTTATTTTGATCATTGCGTGTTCATCGGCTACGGGGAAAACAGCGGCACCCGGGCGGCGGCCATTTTCCCGAAATGCGATGACCGGGAGCTGCAAACCAAGACCCGGCGCCTGGAAGGACTGGTCCGGGAAGGCCGGCTGACCGCCTTCGTGGTGCCGCGTACGTGAGGCGGTTTCGGATCCGAAGATCGGCTTGACTGATTGGTGATGACGTTCTACACAATCCCTGACCCGCAAGAGGTATTCTGAAGTGGAAGCTGGAACACCGGCATATCCGCCGGCGCAGCCTGTTGTCACGCCCGACATCGACGGTTCAGTTAGCCGCGGCCGGATTTTTATCTTTGATCCCATCAAACGCTGCGAGCCCAACGCCTACCAGTTTACCCGGATGGTAAAATTTTTTCTGGTCAACGGATATGTGATGACCGGCGACATCGGCGAAAGCGACATCATCCTGGTCAATTCCTGTTGCGTCACCAAAGATATGCTGGCGGCCTCGCGGGCGGACCTGGACGCCGCCCTGGCCCGGGGAAAGGGCAAGCGGGTCGTGCTCTTCGGCTGCCTGGCCGGCCTGCCGCTTCCGGGGGTGGACCGGAAGGACCTGATCGTCATCGGCCCCGAGCACCCGGACACGCTCCTGGAACTGGAACGGCACTTTCCCCACCACGTCCCCTTGAGCCGGATCGAGGTGCATCACCTGCCGCCGGTCTTTTATGAGCCCAGCCAGGGGCTGGGGTACGGAGACTACCTGGTCATGATCGCCCACGGCTGCGCCAACGGCTGTTCCTACTGCAATATCCGGCGGGTCAAGGGCGGCGTCCGCAGCCGGCCGCCGGAAACCATTCTGGATGAAATCCGGCAGGGGCTGTCACTGGGGGTGAAGGAGTTCGCCCTGGTGGCCGATGACTGCGCCAGTTATGGCCGGGATCTGGGGATCGATCTGACGCTGCTTCTGGAAAGGATGTTTTCCCTCGGGGACGGGTTCCGGGTGAAGCTGGGCTATTTGTTCCCCGGAATGGTGTTGAGTCATTTTGAACGGCTCCGGGACCTGTTTGCCACCGGCCGGATCTCCTACGTCAACATTCCGGTGCAGTCCGGCTCCCAGCGGATTCTTGACCTCATGAACCGGCGCTATGACATCGCCGGAATCCGGCAGGCCGTCCGGCAACTGCGGGCCGCGGCCCCGCGTACGCCCTTCTGTACCCATTTCATGATTAATTTCCCCACTGAATCCGAGGCTGATTTCCAGGACTGCCTGCACCTGGCCGATGAGTTTGATGGCGTGATTTTTCTCAACTACTCCGACAATCAGGGGACCATTGCCGCCGGCATCCAGCCCAAGGTCCCGGAGCAGGAAGTGCGCCGTCGTCTGGATCTGGCTTCGGACTATGTCAATCGCCGCCGGCCCGGCAGTGGTGTCGTGATCGGTCATTTCGACTGCAACATGCCTTACAACCTGGACCGGAAAGCAAGGGGCTGCTGACATGGCACCATCTTTCTTCATCATCGATCCCAGCAAACGGTGTGAACCGAGCGCCTATCTTTTTACCCGGGCGGTGAATTTTTTTCTGGCCAACGGCTATGTCCCGGCCGGTGATGTCGAAGAAAGCGACATCGTCCTGGTAAACTCCTGCTGCGTCACCGAGGACAAGATCGCGACCTCGCGGCAGGCTTTAGATGCCGCCCGGGCCGGGGGCGGAGGAAAACAGATCGTGCTGCTGGGCTGCCTGGCCGAGCTGCCGCCTGACGGGCCGGAACCGGAAAACCTCATCCGTATCGGTCCGCATTGCCTGGATCGGCTGCAAGATCATTTTGCTTACCGGATCCCGCTGGACCGGATCGAGACGCATCAACTGCCGCCGGTTTTTTATGAGCCGGGCCAGGGGCTGGGATACCGGGACTATTTTGTCATGATCGCCCAGGGGTGCGCCAACGGCTGTTCCTACTGCAACATCCGGCGGGCCAAGGGGGATGTCCGCAGCCGGCACCCGGAAACCATCCGGGCTGAAATCCGGCAGGGCCTTTCGGCCGGAGTGAAGGAGTTCGCGCTGCTGGCCGATGACTGTGCCAGCTACGGGCGGGATCTCGGGACGGATCTGGCGGCACTGCTGGAGGATATTTTTGCCGTCGCGGACGGGTTCCGGGTGAAACTGGGATATCTGTTCCCGCGCTTTGTCCTCACCCATTTTGACCGCCTCAAGGGGCTGTTCGGAACCGGCCGGATCAGCTATGTCAACATCCCGGTGCAGTCCGGGTCTCAACGGATTCTGGATCTCATGAACCGCCGCTACACAGCCGAAGCGGTCCGGGAGAAAGTGCTGCAACTCCGGGATGCCGCGCCGGAAACCCGGTTCTGCACTCATCTCATGATCAATTTTCCCACGGAAACCGAAGCGGATTTTCAGGCTTCCCTGGTCCTGGCCGACGCCTTTGAAACCGCCATTTTTCTGAACTATTCCGACAACCGGGGGACGGCCGCCGCCGACATTTATCCCAAGGTGTCCGACGAGGAGCGGCGGAAGCGGCTGGACCGGGCCTCGGATTACGTCAACCGCCGCGGGCCCGGCGGCGGTGCCGTCATCAGCGATTTTAACTGCGACCTTCCCTATAATGTGACCCGCGAAACGGGGGGATAATCATGGGCCTGCCGACGATCAACGTGGTGCAGTTGACGGTGACCAACCGTTGCCAGTGCCGCTGCCGGCACTGCGGTGTGTCGCAACTGCGCCGGGAAATGCCGGAGGAACTCCCCCTGGACCGGATCGAGGCGCTTTTCCAGGACCTGAAACTGGCCGGGTGCCGGGTGGTCGATCTGTTCGGCGGCGAGCCCACCCTGCGGCATGATTTGTGTGACATCATCCGGCGGGGCAAGGCATACGGCTTCTTCGTCTCTCTGGAGACCAACGGGTATGTTATTGACGAGGCTTACATGGCCGGCCTGGTGTCGGCCGGGCTGGATCAGATCTATGTCAGCCTGGATGACTACCGGGCCGAACGCCATGACGATGTCCGCGGCCGGCAGGGGTGTTTTGATCGGGCCGTGCGGGCCCTGGAGCTGGGCGCCCGGGCGGGCATCCTCATGCATGTCTCCATCGTTCCGCCGAGCCGGGAATTTTTTTTCAGCGGGGACATGAACCGGTTCATGAGTTTTGTCCGGGAGCGCGGCGCCGCGCAGGTCCGGGTGCTGCTGCCCCGGTTCGCCGGTGATTCCATCCGCGACCAGGGCGGCCCCCTGTACGCCGGAGAAGAAAAGGACCTCTTCTCCTATGTTTCTCCGGAATACTATCCGTTCATCTACGTTCATACGCCGGGAACGCCGCCGGGCGAAAAAAACCTGTGCACGGCCAAACAGGTCTTCTGCCATATCATGAGCAACGGCTGGATGACGCCCTGTCCATACTTCCCGCTGGTCTTCGGGGACGCCGTCCGGGAACCGGTCGTGGATGTGTTCGAGCGCATCCAGTCCCATCCCCTGGTCCGCCTGGGCGGCGACTACTGCCCCATGAGAAACGGGGCGTATATCGACACCTATCTGCGGCCGCTGGGCCTGGGCCGTCCTTTTTTTCCCATTACCGTGGAGAATCAGATCGATCTGGGCGCCCCCTGCGCCACCGCTTGCCCGGAATGCGATTACGGCCGGCGGTCCGCCTGCCGGCCGACGGACGATATCCTTCAGGCAATCGACAGGCTGCCGCCCGACTATACCCGGATCGAATTTTACGGCGGGGACGCCTTCCGGCAGGATGCCCTGTGGGAAATCCTGGCCCGTGTGCCCCGGCACATGAAGATCGTTCTCTGGACCGCCTGCGGCCCACCGGGTATTGATGCCGCCACGGCCGAACGTCTCCGATCCTTTCCCGTGGAAGCCGTTAAGATTCTTCTGGCGCTGCCCTCGCCGGCAACGCAACCGCAAACGGATGTGCCGGCGGAACTGGCCTCCGCCCTTGAAAAGGCCGGGGTCATGGCCCGGCTGGGCCTGCCGGTCCACCTGTACGTGCCCGTGGATCTCATGGCCGTTATTCACCGTTCCCTGGCGGAGCGATTACATGAGACCGGCGTGGAGCGGCTCTACTCCATCAGCAGAGATGACGCCCGCCCCCTGGTCAATGCCGTGGCCTGTTTCGGGAAAGCGGTCGGAACCGCCCGCCTGCTCTGGGCCCGGCGGTAACCCGTTCCTCCTTCGTGCCGGGGCGCTGGCAGGGCCAGCCTGTCTCCCGGGGTTGAGTCGGAATGTTCATATCAATACCGGAAACTGCCTGGTGTCAGGATAGGATTGCCGGTTGTCCGGTGTTGCGTTTTCTGGTATGTCTGTCCGGTATAGCATCGTTTTCAAAATAACAATGGATCAGCGCATCGTTACCTTAAGGACGCAACCCATGACGGAAGAGGCAAAACAACCTGAAGCGCTGGTGCTCTATCTTTCTCCCCACGGCACCACCCGGCGGGCGGTCGAAGCGCTGGCCGCGTCCCTGACGCGAAACGGGGTGGCGGCCGATGTCCGCGACATGCGCGAATTCGAGGGCGACAGGGAGGAACTGTATCTCCGCCTGCCTTCCTACGCGCTGATCGTTTTCGGTTCGCCCACCTATTTCCACCACGCCCCGCCGGTGTTTACGGATTTTATCAGAAACATTCCCGATGCCGGTGGGAACCAGGCCGTGGCCTTTCTTTCCACTTTCGGCGGCGTGTCAAGCGGCGTGATTCAATTTGACCTTGCCAGGTCGCTTTATGGAAAAAAATATCGCCTGATCGGCGGCATTCAGGTGCTGGCCGAGCATTGCCTGACGTTTCAGGAGAAAGAGGCCTTTCATGGCGGCCGTCCCGGGGAAGGGGACCTTGCGGTTATCAGGGAGTTCGGTAAAACGCTGGTTGCCCGGCTGACGGACAAAACCGGCAGGAAATATCTTCCGGAGGCGTTCCGGGACAAACCGTTTCTGCTTAATTTTTTTGATGCCCATGTCAACAGCCTGAAGACCTTCGCCTGGAGCATGCCGGGCATCCGGGTCAAGAAAACGGCCTGTACGGGATGCGGCCTGTGCGTGATGAATTGCCCGACCGGCAATATCGCACTCGATCGGGTGGCTGTTCACGGGAAACACTGTACCTACTGCTACAGTTGCGTCAGGTATTGTCCGGAAGGCGCCACCACGACATTTCTCAAACCCGCGGAGGTAATCGTCAGGTGGCTGGCCGGAAGGTTCGCGCCCCATGAGGAGCAGATCACCCGGCAGGTGGTGTGACCGGCGGAAACCGGCTGACAGGGAAGGGTCAGAACCGGACGCCCACTTCCAGCAGGGCCGTGAACTGGTCGCTTTCCATATCTTCCTCAATGGAATAACTCCAGCTGTCGTTGATATAGGTGTCGGCTGTTCCGTCGGCTTCAATGTAGATCTGGGACAGGGATAAGGCGCCGTACCAGCGCTCCAGAAACGGGTAGCTTCCCCGGAATGAGAGCAGCCACGCGTCCCCGTCGCAATCGGCCCTGGAGGTCAGGTTCCGGGTCAGATGACGGTCCTTGTCGGTGGCGTCGACATACGGGCTGTACCCGGCGGAACATTCCACTGTTATGTTGTCCGCTGTTTCCAGTCGCGCGCCCAGTTCAAGAAAAGGAATCCGGTATTCGACCGAATAGTTCAACGTGCGGCCGGGCACGAAAACATCTTGTCTGCTTCCGCCCGGATAGGTCTGCCAGGTATCTCCGGCTTCAAAGTCGAGCTGCCGGTAAAGATATCCGGCGCCGGCCAGCAGCCGCAGGCGGTCTGCATCGGAAAAAAAGAGAGGAAGACGGCCCAGGCCTATGGCGGGAAAGCGATACTGAATTTTCCCCGAGAGCGTGTCCGTTTCCATGTCCAGATCGCTTTCCGAATAAATGGTGAGCTCATCGGGGGAGTCGATCCAGTCATAATCCCGCATGTCGTCCGGATCACTGCTCAGATCCGTTGCCCAGGAGAAGGAACAGACCAGGCTGTTAAGAAAGGCGATTTCGGCGTTGAGGGAAAGCACGTAGGCGTCGATGGGGAAATCCAGCTTGCTGACGGGGAAATGGGTCACATAGGTCCCGCCGGCGTTTCTGACCCTGCCGCCGATGCGGTATTCCGTGTCCCCGCTGATGGCGCCGCATCCGGCGGAAACATCCGCCTGGAATAGTTCGCCGGCCCCGGCCGGAAGGCCTATAATGGCAGCGACCAGCAGGCCAACAACCGTTTTCCGGAATGAAGGGCGCATTATTTTCCTTTCCAGGTAATAAGTTCGGGACCGCCAGGCCCGGCTGTTTTGACGGGTTTGCCTGAATGAATTGTTTTTTGCTCGTATTTTCAGTAACAAGGCGGTACCTCCGTGTCAATCATTTTCTTGCGGTTTGCCCCGGTGATTCATCCCCTCCCGGGCCACCACGCTCAAACGAAAAAAATATGGATGCATCATTCCAGAAAACAGGCCGTTTTCCGGCCGGTTAACCAAAATAATCGTTGACATTTCTTCCTTATTTTAAAATTATTAATATTATTTAGGGGGGTTATAAATATTTAATCAAGGAGAACATCATGAAACAGTCCTCCCGGCTTTTTTACACGGTCCGTCTGGCTGGTTTTCTGGCCATTCTTGTCCTGGGAATGGTGTCCATCATCGGCACCGGCGGCGGGGGCAGCGGGCTTTCAAACCGTGACGAGTCACGGACCTATTATCGTGACAGCGATGGCGACGGATATGGCGATCCGGATGATTCCGCCCGGTTTGATACCCTCCCGCTGGGTTACTATGTGACCGATAATACGGACTGCCTGGACAGCGACCGGAGCATCAATCCCGGCGCCGCGGAAATTTGCGGCGACGGCATCGACAATAACTGCGATGGCCGGATTGATGTGAATTGCGACTTCACGGATATGGACGGCGACGGCGCCTATGCCGAAACCGGAACCGGCGCCGCCGTGGATTGTGATGATGCCGATCCCGACATCCGTCCCGGTGCGAATGAGGTCTGCTGGGACAATATCGATAACAACTGCGACGGGCAGGTTGACGAGGGCTGCCTCCCCACCTGCACGGACCAGGATGATGACGGCTATTATGCCCAGAATGACTGCGGTACGCCCGTGGACTGCAATGACGGAAACGCCGCCGACCATCCCGGCGCCGTGGAGGCCTGCGGGGACGGTCATGATAACGACTGCGACGGACAGATCGACGAGGAATGCCAGGCCGGGCTGTCGCCTGTCCCGGATACCGGCCAGACCACCTGCTATGACAATGACGGACATGTCATTACCTGTCCCGTCGCCGGAAGGGCCCTTTACGGTCAGGATGCCTGCTATACCATCAATCCTCCCTCTTATACCCGGGTACGCGGTAACGCCAACGATTTCATGGTCAAGGATAATGTCACCGGCCTGATCTGGGAACTCAAGACCGATGACGACGGGATCCATGACAAGGATGACCGCTATACCTGGTATAACGCCCTCAACGTTTTTATCGCCCGGCTGAACGCCGATCAATACGGCGGCTATTCCGACTGGCGGATACCGACCCAGCGGGAACTGCTGTCCATCGTCGATTACGATAATTATAATCCGGCCATTGACATGAATGCTTTTCCCAACACCATCCCCTCCTATTACTGGGCCTATCCGACCTATGCCGACAATCCGGGGGAATCTTCCTGCATCAACTTCCTCTACGGTCATGATTTTGACCTGGACAATACCACGACTTATTACGTGCGCGCGGTTCGCGGCAACCAGACCCCGTCGGCCTTTACCGCTAACGGCGACGGCACGGTCACCGATAACGCCACCGGCCTGATGTGGTCGCAGGTTACCGATCTGACGCCCTTGAACTGGCAGGCGGCCCTGGCCTGGTGCGAAGACCTCTCCCTGGCCGGTTACGAAGACTGGCGGCTGCCCACCCTCAAGGAACTGGCGTCAATCGTGGATGATGATGTGGACGGCCTGGCGGTCGACAGCACCTATTTCCCGGATACCATGGCGGCCTATTACTGGACCTCCACGTCCAGTGCCTACAATCCCGGGCAGGCCTGGCTGGTCAGTTTCAGCCTGGGCAACAACGGTCACGGCAGCAAGAATTCCACCTATTACGTTCGTGCGGTCCGGGGCGGCCGGGGATCGGCTTTCTGATAAAAAGACGATATGGACGGGGATGACAACGGGAACGATTGACGGATATGTGCCGGTCCGGCAGGGTCGGGGATCAGGCGCGCGCAACGGGGCGATGATCAATCTTCGACACATACTGCTCGGTCTCTTGTCCCTGATGATCGGGACGCTGGTTTATCTCGTCGATCGCCCGCCGGACCAGACCTTTTTCCTGCAGGTGTTGCCTGTTTCTATAAGTCTTTACCGGGTGTACCCGCCCCTGTTCGGCCCCCTGGGGGATGTGCTCCCGGATTTTCTGCATGTGGTGGCTTTTATTCTGCTGACGGCGGGAATTCTGAACTGCGGACGGCGGTGGTACCCCCTGGTCTGTCTGTTCTGGCTGGCGGTGGACGGCGGCTTCGAACTGGGCCAGAAATACAGCGTTCAGGCTGCCGGCCTGGTGCCGGACTGGTTTGACGGTGTTTTTCTTCTGGAGAAAACCCGGGATTATTTTATGCATGGAGTTTACAGCAATCATGATATGATCGCCATCGTTATCGGCGCTGTTGTCGCTTATCTGATTTTACTATCCGGTCAGGATAAAAGGAGAACATCATGAAACAGCCTTCCCGACTTTTAAATGTATTGCGTTCGGCCGGCCTGCTGGCAATCGTCATTTTCGGCCTGGCGGCTATCATTGGTACCAGCAGTGGCGGTAACAGCGGCGGCGGTTATTCGAATGACACCGAGGGCGTTTCCTATTACCGCGATGCCGATGGAGACGGGTACGGGAATCCGGCTGATACCATGAGAAGCACTTCCCTGCCCCAGGGTTATGTGTCCAACGACAGCGACTGTGACGATACCGACGCGGAGATCCGTCCCGGAGTGGCGGAGGTCTGCGGCGACGGCGCGGATAACAACTGTGACGGCCGGACCAACGAAGGTTGCCCCTGCACCGACGCGGACGGGGACGGCTTTTTCGGTCAGCCCGGCTGCGGCTCAGTCGTGGACTGCGATGACGCCAACGCCTCCATTTATCCCGGGACAGCGGAAATCGGCGGTGACGGCATCGATAATAACTGCAACGGCGAGATTGACGAAAACACCAACTGCACGGACGCGGACGGCGACGGTTTCTATGTCCAGAGCGATTGCGCCGGAGAGCCGGACTGCAACGATGATAATGCCGCCGTTTATCCCGGCGCCCCGGAAAGGTGCTGGGACGGGACGGACAATGACTGCGACGGCCAGGCGGACGCCGGTTGCCCGTTCTTTCCGGATACCGGACAGATCGCCTGCTACGACAACGCCGGCAATGTCTCCGCCTGCCCGGCACCGGGCGCGGCGCTTTACGGCCAGGACGGCTGTTATACCCTTCACCCGCCTTCTTATGCCAAGCTGGACGGCGACGGCAATGAACTGCCGGACGACGCCGCGGAATGGGTCACGGTCCGGGACAATGTCACCGGCCTGATCTGGGAGGCCAAGACCGATGACGGCGGCTTTAACGACAAGGACAACCGCTATGCCTGGTATAACGCCGCCGACGCCTTTATCGCCCGCCTCAACGCCGACCGGTTCGGCGGTTTTTCCGACTGGCGGATCCCCTCCAAGCTGGAGCTGATCTGTCTGGCCGATTACGGCGTCTACAGCCCGTCCATCAATACCGACTATTTTCCCCACACCGTCTTTTCCTACTACCTGACGTCAACGGCTTACGCCGACAACATGGGCGCTCCCTGGAGCGTCAATTTCATTACCGGGCAGGACCACGATCTGTATGAATCCATCTCTTATTATCTGCGGGCGGTCCGCGGCCAGCAGACCGCGCCGTCGTTTACGGATAACAGAAACGCCACGGTGACCGACCAGGCCACCGGCCTGATGTGGTCGCAGGTGACGGCCCCGAACGCCATGACCTGGCAGCAGGCCCTGGCCTGGTGCGAAAACGCCTCCCTGGCCGGATATAATGACTGGCGCCTGCCCACCCTCAAGGAACTGCACTCCATCGTGGACGGGGACGGCGGTTTTGTGAAGATCAACACGGGCTTATTCCCGGATACGGTTTCCTCCTCGTACTGGACGTCCACGACCAACGCCTATTATCTGGACGACGCCTGGCTGGTCAGCTTCAGCTCCGGCGGCAGCGGTCATGTCAACAAGACCGCCACCTATTATGTGCGCGCGGTACGCGGCGGAAAATAACGGCCTGACCCGTGCCGGACTGAAATGACCATGCCATGTCGGGGATGACTCCTTTTGATGTCCTGACGGTTCCCCTGCAGGGAACCCGTCTGATCGAAGCCAGCGCGGGAACCGGCAAGACGTTTGCCATCACCGGCCTGGTGCTGCGGCTGATTGCCGAGGAAGGGCTGGATATCGGCCGGATCCTGGCGGTCACGTTCACCGAAGCCGCTACCCGGGAGCTGCGGGACCGGATCCGGGGCCTTCTCCATCTTGCCCGGATATGGGTTGATGAGCCGGAATCCGGAGGGCCTGCCCCTGACCCGGCGGCGGCCGGCATTCTCGATCAGGCCATCCGGCGCCATGACCGGCGGACCGTGGGGAAAGCCCTGCGGAAAGCCGTGCTGTCCTTTGATGAAGCCGGTATTTTCACCATCCACGGGTTCTGCAACCGGGTCCTGCGTCAGTTCGCATTTGAATCCTCCCTGTCGTTTTCCACCGAACTGGTTACCGATCAGAGCCGGTTTGTCCGGGAGGTCTGCGATGATTTCTGGCGGCGGACGTTCGGGCGGGCCTCACGGTTGATCTGCGCCGCGGCCGTAAAAAGAAACTTCTCCGCCGATCAACTGTCCGCCTTTGCCCGGATATTGATTGACAAGCCGACCCTGCGGCTGATCCCGGCGGCTTCTCCGGATGCCCGCGGGGAAATGGAAGACGCTTTTACGGCCGCCGGGCGCCGGTGGCAGGAAGATCATGGCCTGATCCTGGACATGCTGAACCAGGATCAGCGACTCAGCCGCGGCCGAGATGCCTACAAGGCCGAATCCGTGGCGGCGTACGCGGACGCCCTGAACCGGCTTTTTGGGGGCGACATCACCCCGGCCGGCCTGGCGGTTCTGGACCGGTTTACCCCGCGGGCCCTGGCGGCAAGCGTCAAGACCTCCAAAAAACACCTGGGCGCACCGGCGCATCCGTTTTTCGACTGCTGCGGCCGGTACGCGGCCGCCGAGCAGGCCTGGGCGGTCGATTGCCGGCATGAGTTCCGCGGGTATCTGGAGCATGAGCTGATCCGGCGCAAGCAGGCCTGTAACGTCCAGTATTTCAGCGATCTGCTGATCAGTCTGCACCGGGCCCTGGCCGCCGATCACCGGGGAGCGCTGGCCGCCGCCATCCGGGAGAAATACAGGGCCGTGCTGATCGACGAGTTCCAGGATACGGACCCGGTACAGTATGATATTTTCCAGACCCTTTTCGGTTCCGACGACCACCGCCTGTTTCTGATCGGTGATCCCAAACAGTCCATCTTCGCTTTCCGGAGCGCCGATGTCTTTTCCTATATCCGGGCCGCGGCCCGGATCTCCCCGGACCGGACATACGCCCTGCCGCGGAACTGGCGGTCGGAAACCAGCCTGGTGCGGGCGGTCAATCATCTCTTCGCCCAGGCCGACAATCCCTTCGCGCTGGGATCGGCGATCGGGTTTCACGAGGTAACCGCCGATCCCGGCAACGTCGGCAACCGGTCGCCGTTATTGATCGACGGCCGCCAGGCGGGGCATGTCGAGCTGTGGTTTGTGCGGGACGAAGAGGGCGGCGCCGGCGCCTTGAGCCGGGAACGGGCCCGGGATCTGGTTATCGACGCCGTCGCCCGGGAGATCGCGTCTCTGCTGAACCGTTCCGCCGGAGGCCAGGTCCGTCTCGGAGACCGGCCCCTGGGGCCCGCCGACATCGCCGTGCTGATTACCTGCAACGCGGATGCCGGCCGGGTCAGGGACCGGCTGGCGGAACTGAACGTACCGTCGGTCATATCGAAAACGGGCGGCGTCTTTTCCACTCCGGAAGCCTCGGCGGTGGAACGGGTGCTGCTGGCCATGGCCTCACCGTCGGATTTGAGACGGGTCAACGCCGCCCTGGCCGATGATCTGATCGGCTGCTCCGCGGAGGATATCCGGGCGTTTGCCGAGGATGACGCCCGCCATGACGAATACGAGGCGCATCTGGGGCGGTTCGCGGCGTATCACCGGATCTGGCGGTCCGGCGGCTTTATCCGGGTTTTCCGCCGGTTCCTGTCCGATTACCGCGTCCGGGTGAGGCTGCTGGGTTTTGCCGACGGGGAAAGACGGCTGACCAACGTCCTGCACCTGTCGGAACGGATTCACCAGGCCGACGTCACCGCCCGGCCGGGCATGAATGGCCTGCTGGACTGGATCGCGGAAAGACGCGGCGCCGCGGAGGAAGCCCCCGAGGAAGAACAGCTGCGGCTGGAACGGGACGACGAGGCGGTCCGGATCGTGACCGTATGGAAGAGCAAGGGGTTGCAGTATCCGGTCGTCTTCTGCCCGTTCATGTGGGCTAACGGCGCGGCGGTAAAAGACGGCAGTATTGTGTTTCACGACGGCCACGACCTGACCCTGGACATCGGTTCCGGAGATGAAGACCATCGCCGGGCCGCGGTCCGCGAGAACCTGTCCGAACTGGTGCGGCTGCTTTACGTGGCGGTGACCCGGGCCGTCAATCGCTGTTATCTGGTGTACGGCAGAATCGGCACGCCCGGGAAAGCGGGTATCACGTCCCTGGATTATATCCTGACCGGCGGGGCGCCCGTTGAAACCTTTTCGCTGGATGATTTGAAAACGCGGATCCAGTCGCTGGATGCCGGATCCCTTTATCAACTGGTGACCGGGCGGCTGGAGAATGCTCTGGATCTGATTCATTGCGGCTTTCATGATCCCGGGCCGTCCGCTCCCTATGAACCGTCCGCTGCCCTGCCGGAGAGTCCTTTGCGGCGGCGGGTGCCGGCCGGCGACCGCGTCGACCTGGGCTGGCGCATCGCCAGTTTTACCCGTCTGGCTCCCCACGGCCGTGCCGCGGCCTATCTGCCGGACGAGGGCGATATCAAGCGGGACGAATTTTCGACAAAGGCCCCGGCCGGGGACCGGGCTCCGGCCCGCACGATTTTTGACTTTCCGGCCGGTGCCGGTCCGGGTCTGTGCGTGCATGCCATTTTCGAGCGACTGGACTTCTCTCTGGCCGCCCCGGAAGAAGCCCGGCAGGTGATTGACGCGGCCCTGAAGCTGTATGGATTGAACGGGCCGGCGCCGGGCGGCGGTGATGCCTGGGGCCCGGTCGTTTACCAGATGGTGACGGACGTCCTGCGGTCACCCGTGCTGCCCCATGACCCCGGTTTCACGCTGGCTTCCCTTTCTCCGGAGCGGAAGATGACCGAGATGGAATTTTATTATCCGGTCCGCCGGCTTTCCCCCGGCCGCTTGCGGGCGGCCCTGGAGCGCGCAGTCGGCGGCGGATTGCTGCCGGATGTTGCCGTCAGCGGCGAAAGGTTCGAATTCAAGCCTTTCCACGGATATATGCGGGGGTTTATCGATCTGGTGTTCGAACAGGACGGAAAATATTATCTGCTGGACTGGAAAACCAACCACCTGGGATATGACCGCAACGATTATGATCATGCCGGCCTCTGCCGCAGCGTGGCCGAGGAGTCATACTATCTTCAATATTACATTTATACCGTGGCCCTGCACCGTTATCTGGCCGGGCGCCTGCCGGATTATGACTATGACGCCCATTTTGGCGGGATTGTTTATCTGTTTGTCCGCGGCGTAAGTCCCGACATGCCGGGCAGCGGCGTCTATTTTGACCGTCCCGGCCGGGAACTGGTGGAGGAACTGAATGGGGCGCTGGGATAAAGCATGAACGGTTATCCCGTAAAACAGCTTTACGACCGGGGACTGCTGACGGACATCGATCTGCGCTTCGCGGATTTGATGGCCGGGCTGTCCGGCGACCGGGGCGGCGACGCCCTTTACCTGGCCTGCGCGCTGCTCAGCAACACGGTGGTCCGGGGCAAGCATGTCTGCCTGGATTTTGACGCCTGGTCGGCCAGGCCCCTGGCCGTGCTTCTGGATGACGACCGCGACGCGCGGGAAAAGGCGGGACCGCTTGATGTCCTGACGCCGCCCGCGGAGGAGTGGATGCGGCAGATCGCCCGCAGCCCGGTGGCGGCAGCGCCCGGCGATTATGCCCCGCTGGTTCTCGACCACCCGGGCCGGCGGCTTTACCTGTATCGATACTGGCAGTATGAGCGGCAACTGGTCGCGGGCTTCCGGGACCGGCTGGCTCAGGCGCCCGGAAATATCCCTGCCGACCGTCTTCGGGACGCCCTGAACCGGTGTTTCCCCGCGTCGGGGATCGCCGCCGGCGTCAACTGGCAGAAAGTAGCGGCCTTCGCGGCTCTGACCCGGAACGTCTGCGTTATTACCGGCGGCCCGGGAACCGGCAAGACCTTTACCGCTGCCCGGATCATCCGGCTGATGCTGGAACAGCGGCCGGGCGTCACCATTGCCCTGTGCGCTCCGACCGGCAAGGCCGCCGCCCGGCTTCAGGAGGCGATGGCCAGGGTCCGCGGGGAGATGGCGGCAGCGGGCGCCGGCCCGGCCGACCGGTTCCCGGAAACCGTTACCACCATCCACCGGCTGCTGGGGGCATCCGACGGCGGGTTCGGATTCCGCTATCATGAGCATCGCCGCCTGCCGGCCGATGTCATCATCATTGACGAAGCCTCCATGGTCTCCCTGTCGCTGATGGCCAGGTTGTTTGCCGCTGCCGATCAACGGGCCCGGCTGGTGCTTCTGGGGGATAAGAATCAACTGGCTTCGGTGGAGGCCGGCGCCGTTCTCGGTGATATCTGCGGCGCGGCATCGGCCGGCGGGTTTTCCGATTCCTTCCGGAACGACTGCCGGACGGTCTGCGGGGAATCGCTGCCGGGATCCGGACCGGGCAGCCGCCTGGAGGACTGTGTCGTGGAACTGAAGAGCAACTTCCGTTTTCCGGAAGGCTCTTGCCTGGCCGCCGTCAGCCACGCCGTCAACCGGGGAGACGCCGATGAAACCGTCCGGGTTATCGACCGGGATGGCTCCGGGATGGTGGTCAAAGAACCGCTGCCGGACCGGCAGAATCTGGAAGCCGGCCTGGAACGGATCGCCCGCGGTCATTTTGAAAACATACTGGGGGCGGGAACGGTCGAAGCGGCCCTGGCCGCGCTGGATGCGTTCCGTATTGTCTGCGCCCTGCGGCATGGGCCTTACGGGGTTGAAGCCGTCAACCGGCTGGTGGAAAAGATGCTGGCCGTCCGGGGATTGATCGATATGTCAGATCCGTTTTACCACGGCCGGCCGGTCATGATTACCCGCAACGATTATGGCCAGAGGCTGTATAACGGTGATGTGGGTATCCTCTGGACGGACGCGGCCGGTATCCGCCAGGCTTTTTTCCCGGATCCGCGGCGACGCTTCCGGTCGTTTTCGCCTCCGCGGCTGCCGCCCCACGAAACCGTGTACGCCCTGACCATTCACAAGGCCCAGGGGTCGGAGTTTGATACCCTGCTGATGATCCTGCCGGAGAAAATGTCTCCGGTTCTGACCCGGGAACTGGTGTACACCGGTCTGACCCGGGCCAGAAAACAGGTGACCCTCTGGGCCGGGGATGATATCCTTAAAGCGGCGGTTGCCGCCCGCGTCAGCCGGCGCTCGGGCCTGCGGGACGCCCTGGCGGACATCGGCGCCCCGGCGCCGGCCGCCGGGGAAAAGGCATTAACAGGGCAAGAGGAACGGGCATGAGAAAAGACGGAAAAGATCAGCGCGCGTTTTCTGATATGTCGGGAGAGACAGCATGAAGGCATTGACGCCAGTCGCCGGAAGGCGCCCGGATGCCGGCTTCCCGGGCGGGTTGTTCTTTGACAGCAGGGACCACTATATCGTCCGGATGGTCAACGACATGATGACCGCCGAGAAGGTTCACTCCCACACCCAGCGCCGTTTCTTTCATGATTTCCACCCCCGGGGCATAAAGGAGATGGCCGAAACCCAGGGGCTCCGCATCGCTTACGCCGTCATCCACCTGCTGGAATCGCTGGAAAGCGGTCAGATTGAGCACCGGCTCAACGCCCTGCGGGCCCTGCGGGACGAGGTGATGTGCAGCACCAATCAGGACCTTCAGATCAACACCGGCCGCGTGCTGATAGAGATCATGAAGGACCTGGTCAGGGCGCACGGGAATTATCCCCGGCAGCTGGAACTCGCCCATGACTTCCGGCTGACCGCCACCGGCAAGCCCCGCATCGTGAGGGAATGCCTGAGAAAATATCACCTGCTCGAAATGCCGGAAGAGTGGAACCAGCTGGCGTTTGACGATCACGTCCACGACGCCAACACCAAGGGCCGGAAATCGGCCACCCACCTGATCATGGACGCCTGGATCAAGGGGATCCGCCGGCTGCGGGTCATCTATTACAATTTCATCCGGCCGGAAACCGCCGCCGAACTGCTGGAGGCCGCCGCCGTCATGGGCATTGTCGTGCGGATCGGCATTGAATACTCGGCCCGGTTCCACGACCGGTTCGCCCAGATCATCTGGGTGCCGCGCGGTTTCGCGGGCGCCCATGACTTCCTGAAGTTCCTGGACACACCACCGGTCCGGTCACTGATGGGTGAAGGCCGCCAGGTGTCTGAATTCCAGCGCCGGCATGTGATGGCCATGCTGGATCACTTCAACCGCCGTCACCGCCCCGACATCAACCGGGACCTGGGCATTGATCTGCCCCCCCTGGAAGAGTCGGATTTCTCGGCCTTTGTCGGGATGGGACAGGCCTCTCTGCTGCACCTGGCCAAGTTCATCCATATCCGCCTTCTTCCCCTGATGCAGGAAAAGGCCGCCCGGCTGCGGGAGCAATACGCGGATGCCGACGAGGCCGGACGGCGGAAGATCGCGATACGGATCAACCGCATGGACGAGATGGATACGGATCTCCTCCACGATCTTTATCTGGAGCCCGGGGACAACCCGGAAGTGCCGGACGCGGGGCGGCCCGATGCCCCGGACCTGCCGCCGCTGATGCGGCTGGCGCCCTGCGAACTGGTGGACCGGCTGGCCCAGATCCATTCGGGTTACCGTTTCACGCTGAACCTGAGCAACATGAAGGCCCATGACGTCCTGGAGCTCGTTTATGAATGCCGGGGGCGCATTTCCCGGCTGGAAATATTCAACCTGAAGGACTACGCCAACGGCAAGGTCGATCACATTCCCCTCATTGCCCGGCTGCAGGAGATTTTAAACAGCGGCAACGTGATCCAGCTCAAACAGATGATCCTGCGCATGATCGAAGAGCTGAAGCAGAGCCGGGACCCGCTGGATCACTCCCGGATCGGAAAATTCATCGGGATCCTCTCCGATCTTGAAACGCTGCAGAACATGTACCGGGTCAGGGAACTCAAGCCCAGGGTCGGCAGCGACTCCACCGGGCAGTCCCCCCGCCTTCACGGCATGGGCCTTGTCGTCATGGACTCCCTGCCGAAAAGGGCCCGGAAAGCGGCCGTCGAGGGCGGGGAATCCCCCCGGCTGGTCATCCCTTTCCGGGTGGAAACCCACCTGCGGATCAGTTACCTGCCGGTTCCCGCCACCGGTCCGTTGAGCGCCCTTCTCCTGAAGGTGATCCGTGCCGTTCCGGGCTGCGGCCACCTCGGCATGCAGCGCCGCCGGGAATGGTATGCCAGGGAAGGGTCGGTGAAAATGGTGCCGGACGGGAATATCGTCACCCTGGGCGGGCTGCAGCCTTACAACGCCAACCGGATTTCGCTGCGCCAGCCCGAAGCGGAGGTCTACCGGCCGCGCCTCCGGTGGCGGTATCTGCAGACCCACCTGAAAAACGCCCTTAAAATCACCTTCGGGTTCATCCCGGCGTTCCTGACGTTTTTCCTCGCCCATGACTGGTGGGTGCTCAGTTTCTTCGGCGCGTTCATCTGGTTCGGCATCACCGGCCTGCGAAACGTTATCCAGATGGTCCTGGGCGGGGGCGGGTTGAAAAGGTCCCGCCTGCTGAGATGGAACGACTATATCAGCTGGGAACGGCTGACCGACTCCCTGTTCTTTACGGGGTTTTCCGTCCCCCTGCTCGATTATTTCGTCAAGACGCTTCTGTTGAACCAGGGGTTCGGGATCACCACCGCCACCCACCCGGTCCTTCTTTATGCGGTCATGGCCATGGTCAACGGGGTGTACCTGACCAGTCACAACCTGTTCCGCGGCCTGCCCCCGGAAGCGGCCTTCGCGAATTTTTTCCGGAGCCTCTTGTCCATACCGGTCGCTTTCGGCCTCAACCAGCTGGTCGGCGGCGTGATGGGGTTTTGCGGGGCGGCGGCTGTTGACGCGACGCTTCAGCAGTGGGCGGCGGTGATTTCCAAGGCGGCCTCGGATGTCGTCGCCGGATTCATCGAAGGCACGGTGGACCGGACCCGCAACATCCGTCACCGGGTCAGCGACTACCAGAAGAAGTTCCGCCAGTTCCTGGATGTGTATGCCCATCTTGAAATTCTTTTCCCGGAAAAGGACGTCTTCGAGCTCCTGGACAGCCCATTGGAATGGTTCAAGTCCGCCGATGAAGAGGCCCGGCACAGTATCACCATCCTGATCATCAACGCCCTGGACCTGCTTTATTTCTGGATGTACCAGCCCCGGGCGCGGACCGCTTTTAACAAGCTTTTCTGCGCCATGGACCCTGACCAGCGCCGGATCCTTGTCAAGGCCCAGAAAGTGCTGACCATGGAGCGCGAAATCAGCCAGCTGCTCCTGGACGGGGTCCTGGGCCGGAATTTTTCAAGACCCCTGGCGTTTTACCTGGATAATTCCCCTGAATATCTGGCGGCGGTTGAACGGCTGGATGAGATGCTCTCGGACCGGGCGCCGGACGATGTCGGCTCCTGCCGCCTGAACGGTTCCATCTCCGGTTCAGGCCCCGCAGCCGGCCGGCTTTGGGAAAAAAGTTGATCCTTCGTATCTGTTTTTGCTATAGGTGGGGGCCGCAATGGAGGCCTCTTTTTTTATGACATATCCGGGCCCGGACCCGGCCGGTTTCAACAGGCCGCACCGGTGACTGGCCTTATCTCCAACCACAACGGGGGAACGCGCATGACAGACGGAATACGCAGGGGGGCGGTGCTGATCGTTGACGACGAGCCCGATCTGGTGGAGTTCGTCCGCTGGCAACTCGAGGAACGCTCCTTCCGGGTTGAATCCGCATTGTCCGGCGTCGAGGCCATCAGAAAGCTGGCCGCCAAACCCGCCGATGTCATGGTGGCCGACATTCGCATGCCGGGCATGGACGGCATCGAGCTGATCCGCCGGGCTTTGGAAATCCGGCCGGACATTCAGTGCATCGTCATGACCGGCCACGGTGAAATGGACACGGCCGTGGCGGCCATGCGGCTGGGTGCCATCAACTACCTGCGCAAGCCGGTGGGCATCGAGGAACTGGAAGTGGCCGTGGAAAAGGGAATGGAAAAGGCCGACCTCATCCGGGCGCTCCAGGAAAAGACCGCCCGCCTGGAAAAGGCTAACCTGGAACTGACCCGGCTCCGGCGCCAACTGGAAAATGAGCTTCAGAAGGAGAAGTCCGAGCGCCGGGCCGTGGAGGAGGAACTGCTCAAAACCCGCCGGCGCGAGACCGCCGTGGAACTGATGAACCACGCCCTGCGCTGCTGGAAGCAGTCCTCCGGCAAGACCAAGATCGACCTGGCCGAAGAAAGCCGCCTGTGGTCCGCCTCGGTCGACAACGGCGGCACCTACCGTACCCGTACCCTGGACCGGTACCTGAGCATCGCCACCCTGCCGCCCAATCCCCGGTTCAACGACGTGCTGGACACCGGCTATTTCGTTCTCAACAACTGCCGGACGGGGCCGGAAGAAAAGACCGAACTGGAACGGCTGGTCCGGCATCTGGCGGAACTCCTTTCCCGATGACAGCAATACCCATGCCGTTATTTACAAACAATCCATTTTTGTCCGGAATTGACGGATATTGCCGGTTTGTGCTTTTGACATTACCGGCCGCTTTCTTCAGGATGACAGCCATAGGGGAAAGAAAATTTAAAACCAGTAACTCACAAACCAAGAGGAGGTCATCCATGTCAAACCGGCGTCAATCAATTAACGTCTGGCTGCTTGCGGCGCTTCTGATCCTGTCGCTGTGCATCAGCGCCTGCGACAACGGCAGTTCGTCTCATTCGTCCCAGGCCAAACCCGAATATTACACGGCCGTGGCCGGGGACGAGATGTACTCGCTTAACGGCGAGGGCGACATGGCCCCGACAGCCGATGAAATGGATGACGGTTCCCGGGACGTGGCCCGCGAGATCGAGGAGGCGGACATCATCAAGGTCGACGGCACCCGGTTGTACATCCTCAACCAGTACCGGGGGCTTTACGTCTGCGATATCGCCAACCCGGACAGCCCGTCCATTATGGGCCGCCTGGCCATCAGCGGCGAGCCGGTGGACATGTATATCCGGGACGGCCGGGCCTATGTCATCGTGTCCCTGCCCCAGTACCTTTACTACGGCATCATGGAAACCGGCGGCGGCATGAACAACGGCATCCCGACGGAAGGGAGCCGGGTGACCATCGCCGACGTGAGCAATCCGGCCAATCCTTCAGCGCTGGGCACGGTATCCCTGGAAGGCCGGGTCACCGATTCGCGGATCGTGGGCGATATCCTCTATGTAGTTTCTTCCGAGGATTTTTACTACGGCTGGCTGGGTGATGCCGGCGGCATCATCCGTTCCGTGACCGGTGAAACCGACGGGCGGCAATCCTATGTGGCCTCCATCAATATTGCCAACCCCGCCAGCGCGGTGGAAGTGGACCGGGAAACTTTGGAAGGCGCTTCCGATTATATCCATGTAACCGATGCGGCCATATTCGTTCCTTCCATGGCGGGCTATTATTCAGCCGACCGGACCACCGTCACCTACGTGGATATTTCCGACCCGGCCGGCGACATCCGCAAACGGGGCAATATTACCTTCCCGGGCAGCGTTCAGGACAAATTCAAGATGGATTACGCCGGCGGTTATTTCCGGGTCTGCTCCTATGAATGGAACGAGGAAGGCGGCAAAAGCAGCCTGCGGGTGATCGATGTCAATGATCCGGACAACATGGCCGTGACCGGCACCGTTGAACTCGGCCATGGCGAGCAGTTGTTCGCCACCCGTTTTGACGGGAACCGGGCCTACATGGTTACCTTCGAGCAGGTGGACCCCCTCTGGGTGATCGACCTGAGCGATCCGGCCAATCCGCAGATCGCGGGCGAACTGACCGTGCCGGGCTGGTCCACTTATATTGAGCCCAAGGGTGACCGTCTGATCGCCCTGGGCGTGGACAACGAAAACGGCTGGCAGGTATCGGTCTCCCTGTTTGACGTGACCGATCCGGCCGGCCCCTCACTGGTGGACCGGGTCTCCTTCGGCGACCAGACCGGCTGGAGCTCGTCCACAGCCTACGACGACGTCAAGGCCCTGACCATCATCGACGAAATGGGCCTGATCCTGCTGCCCTATTCGACGTCGAGCTGGACAAACGACCAGTATGCTTATGAGGAACGCCTGCAGCTGGTGGATTTTACCGCCGATGATCTCCAGGCCAGGGGCTGGGTCACACAGGAAGGCAGCGTGCTGCGAAGCCGCACGGTGAATGATCGCCTCTTCTCCGTGTCCGGCCGGCAGCTCCAGGTCATCAACGCCGCCGACCGGGATAAACCGGTCGTTACGGCCTCCCTGGGCCTGATGGAAAACATCGTTGATTTCGAGCCGCTTAACAGCCAGTACGGCGTCCGGGTGGTCCAGGACGACATGGGCGTGACCACGCTTCAGGCAGTGCCCATGCGGGATCCGGAATACGGGACCGTGGCCGGCCAGATCGACCTGGAATCGGGCGACTCCTTCGTGGCGCTTTACGGCGCGGGCGACAAGATCTACGTGGTTTCCAACTACTGGAATTATCCCGGTGACGGGCAGATCTACCGCTACGATATTTACTATGAAGGCGCCACCCGGGTGACGGTGTACGATTTCGCCAACGCGGCCGCGCCGGTGAAACGGGGCCGGGTTGAACTGGAGGGCAGCTACTACACGGCCGCGCAGCCGGACATTTACGGCCTGCTCTATCCCTACAACTACTCCCAGGGCGAATTCCTCCGCCTGGGGCAGAACGCTTTCGTGTTCGTCAAACCGCCCCGGAACAACGACTATCCCATCCTCTATGCCGACGCCGAAGGCGGCGATGACGGCACGGATGTGGCGGCTGCCGTGGCCCGTTCCGTGACAGAAGATGAGGGCGCGGGGGATGAAGGTGATGCCGGCGGAGATGTGCCCATGCTGATCAGCACCCTGGATACCGGTGAAGAAGAACCCATTCTCATCAGCCCCTACGTCGAACCCGGCGAAGGGGAAGAGCCGGTCCTGATCAGTGAACCGGAAACGGAAGAACCGCAGGAGACCGAGGTGACGGTGGTGGATCTGTCCAACGCCGACGCCCCGGTGGTGGCCGCCAAGACCGTTCTGGCCCGGCCCGAAGCTTCCGGTTATTTTGTCAACGGCAGCACCCTCTGCTACAGCTACTTCGAGGAGCAGGAGGAAAAAGACGAACTGGGCCGTCCCCGGACCCAGTACTTCCTGGGCCGCCTTGACTTGAGCGACATGAGCGTCCCGACGGAGCTGGCCGGCATCAATATCCCCGGTCTTTGCCTGGGTCTGAACGCGGCCGGCGACACGGGATACACCCTGAACATGGAGTGGGTCGGCACGACCGACAGCCGCGCCTTCTCCTTCAACACCATCCAGCTGGACGGCGATGCCGCCTATGCCCTGGGCCAGGTGGACCTGGGTACCACGGATTACGGCTGGTACTACGGCTATGATTACCTGCTGACCGGCAGCCGGACTTATTTCACCGGCTTCGGGCAGTCCTCAGCCGACCAGACCGTCCTGAAGGTCATCGATACGGCCGACCCCGCCAACCTGAAGACGTATGACCATCCCTTCAGCGCCGGCAGCTGGATGTATCTGATGGAAGCCTCCGGAACCGACGTGTTCCTGCGGGTGTCCGACAGCATCGCCTGCTACAACCTGGCCAATCCCGCCGTCCTGACCCTGGATGGATACCGGAGCCCGGGCGGGTGGGGCAACCGGATCGTGTTCGCCGGCGGCAATGCTTACGTGCCCATGGGGTATTACGGCCTGTGGGTCAAGAGCATGAACTAAAGAAGTCGTAAAATAAAACGCGGTTTCCCCGGCTCCGTCAAATCAGGGAGCCGGGGAATCGCATTTTTCGGATTTTTCTATGAGGCCAGGCCTTTTTCACCGGGTGCTAACGGCGGCGATGCTCTGCCTGGGTCTGTGGCTGACCGGGGCTTTCCCGTCCCTGGCCGGGCCGGACCTTCCGGCCGGCACCCCGCCCGCCGCGGCGGACCCCGGTGAGGAAGACCTCTGCCGCACCCTGGACTATCTCACGGAGATCGCCACCCGCACCCGCTTAAACGCCGATGATACGCCCGGCATGGTCACGGTCCTCTACGGCGACGATCTGGAAAACCGCGGCATCCGCACCGTGGCCGAGGCCGTGTCCCTGGTGCCCGGCATGCGGCTGGCCCTGGCCGGCGAGAATGTCTGGCGCATGGTCATCCGCGGCGTTCCCCGGGCGTTCTCGTCAGGCCAGGTGAAAATCCTCCTGGACGGCACGCCCCTGACCACCGCTTTCGGCGTGGACCCGGTACCCAACATGCCCATCGAGCAGGTGGACCGCATCGAGGTCATGCGGGGACCGGTCTCGGTCATCCACGGCGAATTCGCCGACGCCGGCGTCCTTAACATCATCACCCGCAAGGAAGGCCGGCGGGTGTTCGGCGGTGTCGGGCATCACGGCGTTTACACCGCCGGCGGCGCGGTCGGCGCGGACAACGAAACCGGCGATGTCCGTTTCAGCCTCAACGCGGCCGGGCAGAAAGCCGACGGCGCCGCCCTCATCGCCGCCCCCGGCCTGTCGTCGGCCATGGTGGACGAATCGGAAGACTCGCCGGACGCCCTCGCTTCGGAAAGCCTGGCGCCCCTGGCCCGGTCTCCGGGCGGGTCCTCCGACGAAGACAAGACCTACGGGTCCGGAATCGCCTCCCTGCGGGCGGGCGCCCTGGATGTCCAGGCCCACGGGTTTTCCAACCGGCAGAACGATTTCTACGATTCCCGCCTGGAAGGCATCAGCGCCCGTCATTTTTTTGATCCCTCCGACACGGTCCGGGTCAACTGGGGCCTGGGGTGGCAGGTCAACCGCTTCCGGTCCGACAGTGATTTTTATGCCGCCTTTGATCCGGCCGCGGCGTCGGAATCCTGCCTTTACGGCTACGACTATGACCAAAACGAGTTCCGGGGCCAGGCCTCCGTTACCGCCGACATGCTGGAGTCCCAGACGCTGCTGCTCCAGGGCGATTTCATCCGGACGAACCTGGATGACGTCACCGCGGGCGAAGGCGCCGATGAAATCCGTTACGGGGACGCCCAACGCCGCCTGACCAGCCTGACGCTCCAGGATGAAATCCGGGTGGCAAAGCCTGTCACCCTGACGGCGGGCCTGCGCTACGATCATTACAACGATATCGGGGATTACACCACGCCGCGGCTGGCGGCGGTCTGGCGTCTTGATCCGGGCGGTCCGCCGGGCCCAAGCCACGTGCTCAAGGCCCAGGTGGCGCGGTCCTACCGGCCGGCCGGCTTCATGGATATGACCCTGGCCGGGGCTTACGGATACGACTGGGACGACGAACTGACCGGCCGGGCCGACACCCTGGAGCTCGGCTATATCTGCCGGTCCGGGCCCCGTCTCGGCCGGGTGACCCTGTATCACTCGCTCATCGACCCGGGGCGCGGCGTGGATGCCCTTGCCGAAGACGATGATATCCGTTCCAGCGGGGTCGAGGCCGAAGTGGAATTCCCCCTGATCCCGGAAAAACTGACCTTTGACGGCAATATTTCCTTAAACACCCTGGAGAACGACTCGGACCGGGTCAACGACTGGATGACCAACCTGATCCTGACGGCGCGGCCCTGGCGGCCGCTGGCCCTTTCCCTGCTTTACCGGTTCGAGGATCCCCACCGGTTCCTGCCGGGAACCTGTGTGACGGGAGACGCCGCCATGGACGAGATCCACCGGCTGGACCTGACGGCGACGCTGACCCTGGCCTGGCTGCGGGGCGTTACCCTGCGCGCGGGAGTGAAAAACCTCACCGGCGAGGACATCCGTTACCCCGGCTACGGCGACGTTTTCGCTTACCGTTCGGATGAGCCCGGCGGGATCGGATTGCCGCCGGGTGAGCAGCGCCTGTCCCGCTGGTGGTGGACCGGCCTGAGTTTTGAATTTTAACGACAGAAGAGACACCCATGTCCGACCGCTATGCCACATATCATGAAGGAAGGGGCCCGCTGAAGGCGCTGTGCCTGGCCCTTGTCCTCTGCCTGTGGGCCGCGGCCGGGTTCGGCGGCGAGCGGGACGTGCGCCGGGCATGGGTCGGCCTGGAGCTTTTTCCGACCCTGCTGGCGGCGGACATGGATATCACCGCCCGGCAGGACGCCTCCGGCGCGCTGCCGGTTCTCCTGCTTTACCGGGACGACCCGGCCACGGCCCTTGACATGGCCGACCGCCTGCGCCGGATCGACCGCGTCCGCGGCCTCTCCCTGCGAATTGAAACAGCGGGGCTGGACTCCCTGGACAACCTGGGCGCCCTGTCGCCGGCCGGGGTTTTCCTGACCCAGTCCGCGGGGGACGACCTGGAACGGGTGGCCGCCTTCTGCCGGGAACGGGGCATCCTCCTTTTTTCTCCCTTCGAGGGAGATGTGGAAAACGGCGCCGCCGCCGGCATCCGCGTGAGCGACCGCATCCAGCCCTATGTCAATCTCGAGGCCGTCCGCGCTTCGGGCCTGCGTCTCAAACCCTTCTTCCTGCAAGTGGCCGTCGTGTATGAGTAAACAAGGGAAAAGCCGGGACGGAACACTGCGTTCATCGGGATGGGCGCGTCTCCAGACCTGGCTGACACTCATGTTTCTCGTGCTGACCCTGACCCTGGAAGGCATGATGGTCCTCTACTGGGTCCGGATCCTGGAGCCGCTCCTTACCCGCAAGGCCGAAGTCACGGCCCGTTCCCTGGCCCGGTCCCATACCCAGGAACTGGCCGTCCTCCTGGAAAACCTCATGACCCGGCCCGCGCCGCCGGCCATTGAGGCGGACCTGCGGACGGCCCTGGACCGGCTGCTGCTGCTCCAGGACCCGGACGACGGCACCCCCTTTGTCGAGGGCGCGGCCCTGGCGGTGGACTACAGCGTCATCCCGGCGTCCGAAAAGAGCCTGGACATGGAGTCGGGGAAGATGGACGCCACAGCGGTGTTCGTGTCCGAGATCCCCCTGTACTCGTCCGGCGGGCGGGAACTCATGGGCGTTGTCCGCATTCACAACTCCCGGGTCTTTCTCACGCGGTTCAAGGCGGAGGTGCGGTCTGCCTATTTCATCGGCCTGACCGGGGGCTTTCTGGTGCTCATCGTTATCTGGCGGCTGATGATCGGCCAGCTCCGCCGCATCCAGAGGACCGAAACCGAACTGCTGGAGCAGCAGGCCCAGATGATTCACGCCGGGCGCCTGACGGCCATGGGCGAGATGGCTTCGGGCATCGCCCACGAGATCAACCAGCCCCTGGCCATCATCCGCATGGCGTCGGACGGGCTGAACCGTTATTTTGAAAAGCAAGGCGAGGAATCCATGGAAGCCCGGGCTGCCGGCAAGATCGTGCAGCAGGTCCAGCGGGCCTCCCGCATCATCGACAACATGCGCTCCTTTGTCCGGGCCGGCAGCAGCGCCGAGGCAATCATTTCACCGGCCGGGCCGGTGGAGGATGCCCTGTCCTTTTTCCGGGAACAGTTCCGCATCCATGAAATCGACCTGACGGTGGAGATCGCCGACGGGCTGCCGGACATCCGCGCCAACGCCCAGAAGCTGGAGCAGATCGTGGTCAACCTGCTGTCCAACGCCCGGTACGCCGTGGAGGCAAGGAAGAAGAACGCGGGCGGGGAGTTCCGCAAGGCCGTTGCCGTCCGCCTGGTTTCCGATAACGGCAGCGGCCGGGTCGTGCTGGAGGTCAGGGACAACGGCATCGGCATGAGCGCCGACGAGGCCGAGCGCTGCCTGGAACCGTTTTACACCACCAAGCCCGTGGGCGAGGGGACCGGCCTGGGGCTTTCCATCGTTCACACCATCGTCCGTGAATCGGACATGAAAATCGAAATCGACAGCCGCCCCGGCCAGGGCAGCGCTTTCCGCGTTTTCATGCCGGTTTGCTCGGAAAAAATCTGATTTTCCGTGGTTTATATCAATTTCGGATCAAAGATGATCTCAAGGCGGCCAGGAGGAGGCGACGCAGGCGTATGGTAATACGTCGAGGAGCCGACGACGCAGTCAACGAAGAGAGCGCTTTGATCCGGAATTGATATCAGCGGGTCAGCGGCCGGTACTTGATCCGGTGGGGCTGATCCGCCTCCTTGCCCAGCCGCCGCTTGCGGTCGGCCTCGTATTCCGAGTAGTTGCCGTCAAACCAGACCACCCGGCTGTCGCTTTCAAAGGCCAGGATGTGGGTGGCGATCCGGTCTAAAAACCAGCGGTCGTGGCTGATGACCACGGCGCAGCCGGCGAAATGCTCCAGGGCCTCTTCCAGGGCGCGCATGGTGTTCACGTCCAGATCGTTGGTCGGTTCGTCCAGCAGGATGACGTTGCCGCCCTGCTTGAGCATGCAGGCCAGATGAACCCGGTTGCGCTCGCCTCCGGAAATCATGGAGGTCTTCTTCTGCTGATCGGTTCCGGAAAAATTGAACCGGGAGACGTAGGCCCGGGAGTTCATCTCCCGGTTGCCCAGCTGGATGTTGTCGGCGCCGCCGGATATCACCTCCCAGATGGACTTGTCCGGATCCAGGCTCTGGCGGTCCTGGTCCACGTAGGCCAGCTGGACGGTGTCCCCGACGCGGAGCGTGCCGGAATCGGGCTTCTCGGCGCCGGTGATCATTTTAAAAAGCGTGGTCTTGCCGGCGCCGTTGGGGCCGATGACGCCGATGATGCCGCCCGCCGGCAGGGCGAAATTCATGTCTTCAAATAAAAAACGGTCGCCGTACGCTTTGCTGACTTTTTCCGCTTCGATCACGACCTGTCCCAGGCGCGGACCGGGCGGGATATAGATTTCCAGGCTCCCGCCCAGCTTTTCGTTCTCCTGGCTGAGCAGGTTCTCGTAGGCGGTGATGCGCGCCTTGGATTTGGCGTGGCGGCCCTTGGGCGACATATGAATCCACTCCAGTTCGCGCTGCAATGTCTTCTGGCGTTCGCTTTCCGATTTTTCTTCCTGTTTCAACCGCGTCTGTTTCTGTTCCAGCCACGAGGAATAGTTCCCTTTCCAGGGCACGCCGCGACCCCGGTCCAGCTCCAGAATCCAGCCGGCCACGTTGTCCAGAAAATAGCGGTCGTGGGTGACGGCGATGACCGTGCCGGCATATTGCTGCAGGTGCCGCTCCAGCCAGGCCACGGTTTCCGCGTCCAGGTGGTTGGTCGGTTCGTCCAGCAGCAGGACGTCCGGTTTCCGGAGCAGAAGCCGGCACAGGGCCACCCGCCGCTTCTCGCCGCCGGAGAGTACCTTGACGGGGGTATCGCCCGGCGGGCAGCGCAGGGCGTCCATGGCCATTTCCAGGCGGGAGTCAATGTCCCAGGCGTCCATGTGGTCGATTTTCTCCTGAAGTACGCCCTGGCGTTCGATAAGCTTTTCCATGGCCTCGTCGTCCATGGGTTCGGCGAATTTTTCGCTGATGGCGTTATATTCGTTGATCAGACCCACCGCCTCGCTCATGCCTTCCTCGACCACGGCTTTGACGGTTTTTTCCGGATCGAGCTGCGGTTCCTGTTCCAGAAACCCGAGGGTATGTCCCGGCGACAGCACCGCTTCGCCGTCAAAATCCGGGTCCACACCGGCCATGATTCTCAGCAGGGAGCTTTTGCCCGATCCATTGAGTCCCAGCACGCCGATCTTGGCGCCGTAGAAATAGGACAGTGAAATTTCCTTCAATACCTGCCGGGTCTGATAGAACTTGCTTACCCGCATCATGGTGTAGATGATTTTTTCCGGTTCCGTACTCATATCCGCTCCTGGACTTTTTGATTTTTGGTTGTATGGCCAAGAGAAATTATCACAAAACCGGACAGGTGCCAAACGTTTCATTTTGCGACCCGGTTTTCGATCGTGATTCGGACAGGCGGGAAATTGACCGCACGGGTTGACTTTTAACAGAATAATAATATAAAATAACAATAAATCATCATCATTATCAGCATTCAGGATCAAGTCCGCCTTGACAGACGAAAAGCAAGACAGAGTCGAAGACAAATACCGTGCCCTGTTCGATCAGTCCGTGGAGGGGATCTATCTTCACGATCTGGACGGCCGCATCCTGGACGTCAACCGCATGGCCTGCCTCCAGTCCGGATACAGCCGGGAGGAACTGCTGGGGCTGACCGTTTTTGACCTTCACGGGGACAGAACCAACCAGGATGATATTCTGGCCCAGTGGCGGCAATGGGACGACGGCCACCGGTTCACGGTCGAGGGCGAGCACCTCCATAAGAACGGATCGGTTTATCCGGTGGAAATCTCTACCGGCCGCATCCGGCATGGAGACCGGGACCTCCTGCTGGCCATTGTCAGGGATATTACCGAACGCAAGCGGATCGAGCATCAACTGCGGGAAAGCGAAGCCCGTTTCCGGGCGCTGTTTAACAATGCCGCCGAAGGCATCCTGGTGGCGGACCTTGAGACCCGGCAGTTTGTCTATGCCAATCCGGCCATCTGCCGGATGCTGGGATACACGGAGCAGGAACTCACGCTTCTGGGTTTAAAGGACATTCATCCGCCGGAGAGCCTGGCCCATACCATTTCCGAATTCGAAGCCCAGGCCCGCGGAGAGAAAACACTTGCTCCGGACATCGCCTGCCGGCGAAAGGACGGCAGCGTCATTTACGCCGATATCAACACGGCCCGGGTGGATTTAAACGGCCGGGAGCACAATATCGGCCTGTTTTCCGACGTCACCGAACGCCGCAACGCCGAAAGGGAACGGCTGCGCCGGCAGAAACTGGAAAGCCTGGGCACCATCGCCGGCGGTATCGCCCACGACTTCAATAACCTGCTCATGGGCGTGTTCGGCAATATCGAAATGGCCCGGATGGGCCTGCCGGACAGCCACCCCTCCGGGCGCTATCTGGACAACGCCGGCGGCGCCCTGGAGCGGGCCCGGCGCCTGACCGGACAACTGCTGACCTTTGCCCGGGGCGGCGATCCCGTACGGGAGGTCGTGGATGTCCGGGAAATGGTCAGAGAGGCGGTTTCTTTTCATTTGAGCGGCAGCAATGTACTGCCGCATTTTGATCTGCCGCCGGACCTCTGGCCGGTTCGGGCGGACAAGGGGCAGATCGGCCAGGTGCTGGCCAACCTCATCATCAACGCCGTCCAGGCTATGCCGGCCGGCGGCTGTCTCCATGTGTCCGCGGTCAATATGGACAATCCCGGGGAAAGCCGGGCGCTATCCCCGTCCGGTCCATGGGTCCGCCTGTCCATCCGCGACGAAGGCACCGGCATCCCGGCCAAAATCATCGACCGGATATTTGATCCGTATTTTACCACCAAACAGAACGGAAGCGGCCTGGGGCTGGCCGTTGCCCATGGCGTCATCACCCGCCACGGCGGGCTCATCCGTGTAGACTCAACGCCTGATGTCGGCACCATTTTCACGATTTTTTTCCCGGCCGATCCGGCGGCCGCGATCGAATCCCCGCGGCAGGTTTCCCGGGCCGAAGAACCCGCCGGTCGAAAGCCCCGGCGTATCCTGTTCATGGACGACAATGAGGCCATCCGGAAACTGGGCGTAAGCATGCTGAATACTTTCGGACATTCCGTGGAAGTCTCCAGGGATGGTCAGGACGCCGTAGCGCAATATACCGCGACCATGGAACAGGGCAGCCCCTTTGATCTGGTGATTCTGGACCTGACCGTTCCCGGCGGCATGGGCGGAAGGGAAGCCGTGCAAAAGATCCTGGCTGTTGACCCTGGCGCCCGGGCCATTGTCTCCAGCGGCTACTCCTCTGACCCGGTTCTGTCCAATTACCGTGACTATGGTTTTGCCGGGGGACTGGTCAAACCGTTCACCATGGCCGCCCTGGAGGCCGAGCTCACGCGCGTTCTGGCCGATGATTGACCGTCTTCCTATCTTTGGTTCTTCTCCAAATTTCGTTGGTACGGAGGGTTCAAGGATTCAAGGGGCCCCTTGATCCATACCGAAGCGCTGAATGATACCAACCCCAGATCAAAGATGATCTCAAGGTGCCCTTCATTATTCGTGGCGCAGGGCGTCGATAGGATTCAACCGGGCCGCCCGGCGGGCCGGAAAATAACCGAAGATGACGCCGATGGCCCCGGAAAACAGAAAAGACAGCAGGTTGATGCCGGGGTTGAAGAGATAGGGAACCTTCATCAGGTCGGCCAGTAAAATGGAGACCACCGTGGCCAGAACGATGCCGATCAGGCCGCCCAGGCAGGACAGGGCCACGGCTTCCACCAGAAACTGCAGCAGCACTTCCCGCTCCAGGGCGCCGATGGCCAGCCGGATGCCGATCTCCCGGGTCCGCTCGGTGACCGACACCAGCATGATGTTCATGATGCCGATGCCGCCCACCAGCAGACTCACCGCGGCCACGGCCCCCAGCAGCATGGTCATGATGCGGGTGGTGCTGGTCAGGGCCTCGGCGATCTGGCGGGTGTCCATGACGCGGAAATCGTCTTCCTCGTTGATGCCGATCTTGCGCCGCTCCCGCAGCAGCAGGGTGAGTTGATCCTTGACCGCGTCGATGGCGGACGGGTCGCGTACGGAAATGATCAGCCGGTTGATGTCCTGGTTGCCGGACAGGCGCCGCTGCACGGTCCGCAGCGGCAGGACGACGATATCGTCCTGGTCGTGTCCCATGGCCGACTGTCCCTTGGGCCGGAGCAGGCCGACCACCTGGCAGGAGAACTGCTTGATGCGGATTTCGCTGCCGACCGGGTTCTGCCGGCCGAACAGTTTGTCCCGGACCGTTTCCCCGATAACGCACACCGCCTTTCCGGACCGTTCTTCGGTTTCGGAAAAATCGCGGCCGGCGGCCAGCTCCCAGTTGCCGGCCGGTAAATAATCATTGGTGGTGCCGTACACCACGGTCGCCCAGTTGCCGGCCTGAACCACGGCGGTAACCCCTTTGCTGACCATGGGCGCGATCCGTTCGACGCCGGATATCTGGTCCCGGACGGCCTCTATGTCCGCGCTTTTGAAGCTGGGGGCGCCTTCGGAACCGGGGCCGAACCGCTGGCCCGGAATGGCGATCAGCAGATTGCTGCCCATGCTGGCGATCTGGTCGGTCACGGACCGGGTGGCGCCGTTGCCCAGGGTAACCATGGTGATGACGGCAGCCACGCCGATGACGATGCCCAGGACCGTGAGAAAGGACCGCAGCAGGTTGCGCCGGATGGCACGGATGGAGAGCAGCAGGGTATTGGCGATCATCAGGCGGCCTCTCCGTTTTCCCGGTCGCTTTCCACCCGGCCGTCGACGAATCGGATCACGCGCCGGGCATGAGCGGCGATGTCGGGTTCGTGGGTCACCATGATGACGGTGACGCCCAGTTCCCGGTTGAGATTCACAATCAGCTCCATGATCTCCCGGCTGGTGGCGGTGTCGAGATTACCGGTGGGTTCGTCGGCCAGGAGCAGGGCCGGCCGGGTGACGATGGCCCGGGCAATGGCCACCCGCTGCTGCTGCCCGCCGGACAGCTCGGCCGGGGTGTGGTGCTCCCAGCCCGTCAGCCCCACCTGGGCCAGGGTGGTACGCGCCGCGGCGTGGCGGGCGGCGGCGGCTTCGCCGCGGTAGATCAGAGGCAGTTCTACGTTTTCCAGGGCGGTGGTGCGCGCCAGCAGGTTGAACCCCTGGAAAACAAAGCCGATGTAATATCGCCGGACCAGGGCAAGCTGCCGGCGGGACAATCGCTCCACGTGCACGCCCTGAAATTCATAGCTGCCGCTGGTGGGCGTGTCCAGGCAGCCGATGATGTTCATGGCGGTGGATTTGCCGGAGCCGCTGTGGCCCATGATGGCCACAAAATCGCCGGTCGCCACGGTCAGGTCGATGCCGTTGAGTGCCCGCAGGGCGGCCTGCCCGCTGCCGTAGGTTTTGGTGATGCCGGCCAGCCGGATGAGGGCGGTCTCGCTCATGGGGCCTCGCCGCTGGTTTCGGTGATAACCTGCTGACCGGCCTTGATGTCGCCGCCGGTGATTTCGGTAAAGCGGCCGTTGCTGGCGCCGGCCTGGACGGAAACCGCTTCAGGCCGGCCGTCCCGCAGCACCCAGACGCGGGCCTGGCCCTTATCGGTCGTCACCACCTTGCGTGCCTGCCGCGGCCGTTGCGGGATCAGCATTCTGGCTAACCCTCCGCCTCCGTCCTTTTCCGTAGCGTCAATCTCCGGCGGGGAGAAACGGAGGGCCGCGTTGGGCGCCAGCAGGGCGTTCTCGCGGGTCAGGGTGGTGATCTCGGCGGTACCGGTCATGCCGGGCCGGAGGCTCAGGTCATCATTGTCGACCCGCAGGACGGCGGGATAGGAGATAACGCCGTTCTCTTCCTGAGAACCGTAGCCGACCCGGGTGATGACGGCGGTGTACTGGCGGCCCGGCCAGGCATCCACGCTGAACGTGGCCTGCTGTCCTTCCCTGACCTGACCCACGTCGGCTTCGTCGATGTCCACCTGGAGTTCCATCCGGGTCAGGTCTTCGGCCAGGGTGAACAGCACCGGCGCCTGGAAGGAGGCGGCCACCGTCTGTCCCGGCTCCACTTCACGGCTCAGGACCACGCCGTTGATGGGTGAACGGATGCTGGCCTTGGCCAGGTCTGTTTCTCCGGACTGGAGGGTAGCCCCGGCCTGGGCCACCGCGGCCAGGGCGGCAGCCTCGTCCGCTTCGGCGCGCTTTACATCAGCTTCGGCCATGTCCATTTCCTCGGCCGAGGGCACTTTTCCCCCGGAGATCCGCGACACCTCCCGGAGACGGGCCAGGCCGGCCTGTTTTTCGGCCACCGTGGCCCGGGCCTGCAGGACGCCCGCTTCGGCGGAAGCCAGCGCGGCCCGCGATCTGGCCACCGCGTCCCGCAGCTTGGACAGGTCCAGCCGGGCCAGTTCCTGTCCTTTTTCCACCCGGTCATTGTCGTCGACAAAGACCTGCTCGATGATGCCGGACAGTTCGCTGCCCACCTTAACCTGGTTGGTCGGCTGCAGGTTGCCGGTGGCCGATACCTTGACCACCAGGGTACCGGTCTCGACCGCTTCGGTTTTGTAGCGGTCGGCGGTGGCGTTGTCGTCGGAGAGCAGGAAAAAAAGCAGGACCGCGCCGACGATCAGCGTCAGGGCGCCGGCCAGCCACAGGCCGCGTCGTCCGAAGCGTTTCCCGGCGCGGGTGTCAAGCAGTTGTTCCAGGCTGGCGGGTTGACGGGTTCCGGGTGCGGGAATATCGTTCATGGGGTCTCCTTGCCGGTGGATTGAAGGTCGGGCGCCGGCCAGCCGCCGCCCAGGGCCTTGTACAGGCGGATGAGGGCGAGAAGGCCGTCGGCCCTGGCGATGGCGAGGCTTTCCTCCACGGCCAAAGCGGTGCGTTCGGTGTCAAGTACCGACTGGAAATCGGTCAGTCCGGCGCTGTACCGCTGCCGCGTCATCCCGGCCGCGCTGCGGGCTGCCTGGTCGGCGGCGGTCAACGCCCGGACCCGGTCACGGTTGCCGGCCAGGGCCACCAGGGCGTTTTCCACCTCCTGGAGGGCGTTGCGCACGGCCTGTTCATATTTTATCTGCGCCTGTTCGCGGACGGCATCCTGCGCCTCTACCTGGCTGCGGAGCCGTCCGGCGTCAAAAATCGGCACGGTGATGCCGGCCAGCAGCGAGGAGGCGTCGGCGCCGCTGTTACCCAGGGAGCTGAAGTGCAAAGCCTCCAGGCCGATGGAGCCGGAGAGGTGAAAGGAGGGGTAACGGGCCGCTTCGGCCAGGCCCGTCCGGGCGGTTTCGGCGGCCAGGGTGCGCTCGGCGGCGCGGACATCGGGACGCTGGCGCAGGGTGTCGGCCGGAATACCCACGGCCACGTCGGCGGGCGGTTCCGGCAGGGCGCCGGCCGCGGCCAGGCGCCGGCGCATCGTTCCCGGAAGATGGCCCAGCAGGATATCCAGGGCGTGTCCGGTTTCGGCCAGGCTGATCTCCAGGCTGGGGATCCGGGCCCGGATCTGTTCGCAGTTGCCGCGGGCCTGTTCCACGTCCAGCTCGCTGACCAGTCCGGCCCGGGCCCGCCACTCGGTCAGTTGCAGCGTTTCAGACTGGCTGGCCAGGTTGTCCCGGGCGATGGCGATGCGGTTTTGCAGGGAGCGGGTCTGGATATAGCCGATGGCCGTCTCGGCCGCCAGGGAAACCCGGGTATGATCCAGGCCGGCCGCGGCCGCGGCCAGATCGGCTTCGGCGGCTTCGATGCTCCGGCGGGTGCCGCCGAACACATCCAGTTCCCAGCCGGCGTCAAATCCGGCGGAATAGAACTCGCTGGTATCGCCGCTGCCGACCTCCTCGCTGGACCGTGATTGCCGGGCGGAGCCCGCGGCGGAAACCTCGGGAAACAGGTCGGCCGAGGCCGCGGTTCGCCGGGCGCGGGCCTCCCGCAGCCGGGCGCGGGCGATGGCCAGGTCGGGGCTTGACCGCAGGACTTCCTCCACCAGTTCCGACAGCAGGGGATCGTTCAGCCGCTGCCACCATTGGCCAAGATCGCCGGTCGCGTCCGCCAGGGCCGCGGGCCGGTCTCCCGGATCGAGGCGGTCCCAGGCCGTCGGCGTTTCCGGGGCCGGCGCGGTATAGTCCGGTCCCACCGTGATACATGAGGCCAAGCAGAGGCAGGCCGCCGCTGTCAGCAGTTTGATCCAGAAAGGATGTGATCGTTGCCGGGTCATGGTCCTTTATCCACAAAATAATATATTTTAACAGATCTTCAGGATTTATATAAGGATAAGTCAAGGGGAAAGTCCCCGGCCTGCCCGGACGGAACACGGCAGTATTTTTGGGCTTGAAAAAGCGGGGGCAATGGTTGCGCCTACCGGGACAATCATATAGGATAACCGAAGATATCAATATTACGGACGGTGCCGCAACATGACATCATTTAACGGTATCCATCATCTGGCCCTGGTTACCCGTGACATGGACATGACCATCCGCTACTGGCGGGACCTGCTGGGGCTTCGTCTGGTGGCGGGCCTGGGCGACGGGCGCTACCGGCACTATTTTTTCGCCCTGTCGGAAACCGACATGGTGGCCTTTTTTGAATGGCCGGACGCGGAGCCGCTGCCCCCCAAGGACCACGGCGTACCGTCCCGGGAACCCCGGGCCTTCGATCATGTCTCTTTCGGGGTCGATAGCGAAGACGAGCTCTGGGCCCTGAAGGACCGGATCGAGGCGGCCGGTTTCTGGGTGTCTGAAGTCATTGACCACGGCTTTATCCATTCCATCTATACCTTTGACCCCAACCACATCCCCATCGAATTCAGCGCCCCCGTTCCCGGCGTGGATGTCCGCCGGCATCCGAAGATGAAGGACAAAGCCCCCTGCCGGGCGGCCCGGGAGGGCCCGGAACCGCAACCCGGCCAGTGGCCGCCGGTTATCCGGCCGACGGCCACGGCGGACCGTACCGTTTTCCCTGGCGAAGGCACGGTGCTCGCCGAAGAGCCCGGCGACCGACAGAAAAATGAACAATCGTTTTCAGGAGGAAAGAAATGAAAGTGATCGCGTTTAACGGCAGCCCGAGGAAAAATGGCAATACCGCCATGCTGATCAACCGTGTTTTTGAAGAACTGCAAAAAGAGGGCATTGAAACCGAACTGATTCAGCTCGGCGGCCGGAACATCAAAGGCTGTCTGGCCTGTTTAAAATGTTATGACGCGGCCGATAACACCTGCGCCAGAAAAGACGATATCCTGAACGACTGTTTTGCGAAGATGCTGGCGGCCGACGGGATCATCATCGGTTCGCCGACGTATTTTGCCAATGTCAGTTCCGAGACCAAGGCCCTCATCGACCGGGCCGGCATGCTGGCCATCGCCAACGGCTACGCCCTGAAACGCAAGGTCGGGGCAGCGGTGGTGGCCGTGCGCCGGGCCGGCGCCACCAATACCTTTGACGCCATCAATAAATTCTTCTTTATTAATCAGCTCATCGTCCCCGGTTCCGTGTACTGGAACCTGGGGGTGGGCATGGAAAAGGAGGAAGTCCGGGACGACGAGGAAGGCTTGAACACCATGAAGGTGCTGGGCGAGAACATGGCCTGGCTGCTGAAAAAGCTCCGCGCATGATGACGGCGCGGAACGCAAACCGGGTGGCGTATTGAACTTTAGTGGTCATCGTCCGGCTCGACCGGACGATCCAGAAGAATGAATAGGGTCAATTTTATTCTGGATCCCCTGATCAAGTCGGGGGATGACCTCGAAGCGGAGTCCTACATTCCGTCGATCCGCGCCCGCTGCGACCGCACCCGCTGGGACCATGCCTTATCCCCGCGCAGATACAGGGCCGCCAGGTCGTTGAATTGCGTTGCCCGGGCCGGGTCCTGCTTACCGATCCAGGCTTCGGCCAGATAATAACAGGCCGGCCCATCCTGGGGATTGACGCCCACGGCCTGTTCCAGAACGCGGATGGCCCCGTCGAAGTTTTTCTCTTTTACCAGCCGAGATCCTTCCAGCGTCAGACTTTCGGCGGCCCGGGCCCTGGCATCCGGTGTTGTGCCCGGGGCGGAGGGTTGTTCAACAGCGGGAGGCGCCGGCATCGGGCGGGCTGCGGGCACTGGAGCGGAGGCCGGCTTTGTTCTGACCGTCTCCGTTTTTTCAGCAGAAGGCTGGACACCGGCGCAGGAGGCCATGGCCAGCATCACCGCCAGACAGACCCCGCCACGGAAACATCGTCTCGTTTTACTGGAATAATTTTTTAAGGCCATTGAAAACCTTTTTAAAGGCGTCGGTGGCGCCGTGGAGATCGCATTTTTCCTTCGGCTGGTTTGTCTCCAGAAAATATTCATCATCAGTTTCCGGACAGCTCAACAGAACCGGAAGTTTGCCGCTCTGACGGCAGACGGTTTGTTTGACGATTCCCGGCGGCATGGCAAATTCCTTGCCGGAGACATAGCCGGGCATGGACTTGACCAGTTCGGCAAAGATGGGGATGGCCGCTTCCGCTCCCGTGGCCGAGACCGGCTCGCCGTTATCAAAGCCCACCCAGACCAGGGCCAGAAAATCCGGGGTGTACCCGATAAACCAGGCGTCCCGGTAATTGCTGGTGGTCCCGGTTTTCCCGGCCAGGGGGAAATCAAGTCCCGATTTTTTCAGGGAACGGGCCGTGCCGCCGCCGACCACCGATTCGAGCATGGAGGTGATCAGCCAGGCCCTGGCCGGGGACAGGACCGGCGAGATGGTCATGTGACGGCGCACCAGGACATGGCCGCTTTCATCGCTGATATCCCTGACCGACAGGGGAAAGGGCTGGACCCCGTCGGCGGCAAAGGCGCAGTAGGCCCGGGCCAGCTCCAGGGGGATGACGTCAATGGCGCCCAGGACGATGGAGGGGTAGGGGGGGAAATCCGTGGAAAAATTGAACGGGCGGAGGCGGTTGGCCACCGATTCCACTCCGCCGCGGACCACCAGATCCACGGCCGCCCGGTTGCAGGACAACCGCAGCATGTCCCGCACGGTCAGGGACTTCTCCGGAACGTTTTCGTAATTTTCCGGGGTCCAGGGCTTGCCGTTGACCGTGTAGGTGCGCTTTTCGTTGGACAACCGGTCGGAAGGCTTGAACATGTCCAGAAAACAGGCCGTGATGACGGGCTTGAAGCAGCTGCCCGGCTGGCGGCGGGCGCTGGTAACCCGGTTGAACTGGCTTTCCCCGTAGTCGCGGCCGCCGGCCATGGCCAGGATATTGCCCGTGCGGGGCTGCATCACCAGCACGGCGCCCTGGAGCTTTTTTTGCGGGTCCGTCCGCGTCAGGGAGGGGTTTTGTTTTTCCAGCCGGGTCAGTCCGTTGCCAAGCGCTTTTTCGGCGGCTTCCTGGACATCGACATCCAGGGTGGTGAAGATGGAGAAGCCGTGGGAAGACAGGGTGGCTTCAGGGTACAGGTCCTGAATCTGGCGGGAGACGTAATCCAGAAAGTAGGGGGCCCGCCGCATGTATTTGCGGAAGGCCACGGTATTGACCGGCTCCTTGACGGCCCGGTCATGTTCTTCCCGGGAGATGAACGCTTTCTCCAGCATGGCGGCCAGCACCTGGTCGCGCCGCTCCCGGCAATTGTCCGGATGGGTATAGGGCGAATAGAGGTTGGGCCCTTTGATGATGCCGGCCAGCATGGCCGATTCCGGCAGGCCCAGGTCTTTTACGTCCTTGCCGAAATAAAAGTCCGCCGCCTCGCCGGCGCCGTTGATGGAGACCGATCCCTGCTGGCCGAAATAGATTTCGTTCAGGTAGATCTCCAGGATTTTTTCCTTGCTGTATTTGGCTTCCAGGACCAGGGCGATGAAAAATTCTTTAAACTTCCGGCTCAAGGTCCGCTCGGGCGTCAGGAAATAGTTTTTGGCCAGCTGCTGGGTCAGGGTGGAACCGCCCTGGCGGACGGCGCCGGAACGGACATTGGCGAAGAGGGCCCGCAGCATGCCTATGGGGTCGATGCCGAAGTGACGAAAAAAACGGCTGTCTTCGGCCGCCATCACCGCTTTGACCAGGGTGTCGGGAATGTCTTCAAAAGAAATCACCCGGCGGACCTCCCGGTCTTGTCCCAGAAAGCGCATGATGACTTCCGGTTCCAGTTCCGCCACGGGAATAAGATGTTTGGCGCCGATGTGACGGATCTCCCGGATCGCGCCGTGCTGGATGGTGATGTCGGCGGGAAATCCCTCCCGCTTTTTGTCCGGCAGGGGTAAATCATGGAAAAAAATTTCAAGGCCCCGGTCTGTCAGGCGGTATTCCCCCTTTTTGGCCGGTTGCGCCTCCGTGGCCCGGTAGTTCAGCCGCTGCAGCTTTTTCTCCAGGGCAAACCGGTTGATTCGTTTACCGGGAAACAGCAGGGCGGCGTCGGAATAGACGGTGGAAGGGATATTCCATTTCCGGCCGGCAAAACGCGTTTCTATCCTGCCGGAAAGATACCAGCCGTAGGTCAGAGACAGGGCCAGGCAGACCAGCCCGAGAAGGAAGAGGCCGATCAGGCCCTTTCTCATCAGGGACCGACCGGCGGAAACGGTTTTTTTCTTCTTTGCTTTTTTCTTTTTCGGTTTGGCGGTCATGAGCGATTATTCCGGCGGTTAAGTAAAACAACACATTCTTTTTCGGTGTATACCATGAAAACCGGGGAGAAGGAAGGTGCTCCTTTCAACTCTGACCGGCTTCGTGATATATATTAATGAACGGAAAAAGCCGACGGCGGGCCGGGGCTTTTGGCTGGATCGACGATAATATGATCTAGAAAACAGCAGGTTATTTAAAAAGTAGAGGCGACATGCTTTCTTTCGTCAAGGCCCATGTTTTTGTGCGCACCCGACCCGGGCGGACGATTGCCCTGATCCTGTTTTTCATCCTGGTGCTGACCGGCCTTTATCACCATTACAAGCACATGCCCGCCAATCTGAACGCAAGCGGTCCGGCCTGTCCTGTCGATGCCGACCGGATCGAATTTCTTTACGACCTGACTTACCGCAACCCGGAAAATCTTCCGGTCCGGGAGCAGGAGATATTCGACACCATCCTGAAACGGATCGATACCGCCCGGAAATACATCCTGATCGACATGTTCCTGTTCAACCCCTGGCTCGGCCGGGCAGCCGGTTCGTACCGGCGGTTGTCGTCGGAACTGACCGACGCGCTGGTGGCGCAGAAGGCAAAATTCCCGGAACTGAATATCGATTTTATCACCGATCCGATCAACACCGTGTACGGTGGCAGCCGTTCAGTGGAACTGGAGCGGCTGCGCCGGGCCGGCGTTCATGTCATCGTCACCGACCTGAATCCTCTCAGGGACTCCAACCCGCTGTATTCCACCCTCTGGCGACTCGGCCCCGGATGGCTGGGCAACTCTTCCCGGCCGGGCTTCCTGAAACACCCCTTCGCGGAAACGGAAGCAAAGGTCGGCTTGCGGAGCTATCTGGCGCTCCTGAATTTCAAAGCCAACCACCGCAAGGTGTTCCTGGCGGACAGGGGGCCTGAGTATACCTGCCTTCTCCTGTCGGCCAATCCCCATGACGCCAGTTCGGCGCATTCCAACGTGGCGGTGGAGGTCGGCGGCGGCGACCTGTGGCAATCGGTCTACGTCAGCGAGGCCGGGGTGGCGGCGCTCTCCGGCGACAGGCTGCATGTCATCGAGGCGCCGGACGGTGGCGGCCGGGCGGGCCCCGGCGCGGTCAGCGTCCGGCTGGTTACCGAACGGGCCGTCAAGGATGAACTGCTGGATGTCATCGGCTCGACCGTTTCCGGTGACGCCATCCGCCTGGCCATGTTTTATCTGTCGGACAGGGATGTCATCGGGTCCCTGCTGGCGGCCGCGGCCAGGGGTGTATCCGTGAAAATCATTCTGGATCCGAACAAGGACGCCTTCGGCTATACCAAAAACGGCATACCGAACCGGCCGGTCGCAAGCGAACTGGTGACAGGATCTCAAGGCAAAATCCGTGTCCGCTGGTATGCCACCGGCGGCGAGCAATTCCACTCCAAGCTGACCCTGGTCGGAAAAGGCGGGAAAACCCATTTGATCCTTGGCTCGGCCAATTTAACCCGAAGGAATATCGCCAACTACAACCTTGAGGCCGACCTCTCTATTATTGCCGATGACGGATCCGGCCTCGCCCGTGAAGCCGTCGACTATTTTGACCGGCTCTGGAACAACCGGGATGGCAATACCTTTACCCTTGATTACACGGCCTATGCGGATGATTCCAAAACACGATATTTTGTTTATCGCCTGCAGGAAGCGTCCGGCCTGTCCAGTTTTTAAACCGATTCCATGATTCGTCCCGGTTCCACCCGGCGTTTCCAACGTCGTCTTTCCAGTTGACGGAAAACGCCGGGAACGGGTAAACTTGAGGGCATCTGTATTGTTTCCGCCAAGGGCGGATGCTGCCTTATCCGTCATTCCAAACCGCCAGGGGGTTCGCCATGAAAAAACTTTCGGACTTTCGCGCCATGAAACAGCAGGGCCGCAAAATCACCATGCTGACGGCCTACGATTATCCCACCGCCGTTTTTCAGGACCGGGCCGGGGTGGACATCATCCTGGTCGGCGACAGCGTCGGCCGGAACATGCTGGGCTATGCCAGTGAACTGGAAGTGACCATGGCGGACATGCTGCATCATGTCCGGGCCGTGGCCCGGGGCGTTAAAAACGGCCACGTCATGGCCGACATGCCCTTCCGGTCGTTCGACACCGCGGATCTCGCCCTGGACAATGCCCGGCAATTTCTCGCGGCGGGGGCCCACAGCGTCAAGATCGAAGGCGAGCTGGAAATGGCGGACCGGATCAAGCATGTGGTCGACGCCGGTATCGAGGTGTGCGCCCATATCGGCTATACGCCCCAGACCCGGGGCAAGGCCGCCGTCCAGGGCCGTGATTTCGAGCGGGCCCGGGAGTTGATCGAGGCGGCCCGTGGCCTGGAGCGGGCCGGCGCGGCCATGGTGGTGTTCGAGCTGATCCCGGAGCTGCTGGCCAGAGAGATTACCGCCCTGACGGCCATGGCCACCATCGGTATCGGCGCCGGCCGTTTTTGCGACGGCCAGGTCCAGGTCTACTGCGACATCCTCGGGCTGTCCGCCCGCATCTTCAAACACGCCAAGGCCTATGACGCCCTGGGCCAACGCTACGAGGAAATTTTCGCGGCCTATGTGGACGATGTCGTCGCCGGCCGCTTCCCCACGGCCGAGAACTCGGCCGAGCTCCCCGAGGACGTGGCTGAAAAGGTGCGGGCGTGGGTGAATACGGGACAAGGCCCCAAATGAACAGAAGAAAACTACTGGAAAAAATTATCGGTGGGTCGAAAAATATCAGATTTTCTGATATGATAAATCTTGCTGCGGGATTTGGTTTTGAAATATCCAGGATTGAAGGCAGCCATCATATTTTAACCAGACCCGACATCCCCGAACTGGTTAATCTTCAGGAAGTCAAAGGTCAGGCAAAACCCTATCAGGTTCGACAGTTTCTGAAACTGGTTGAAAAACACAACCTCACGCTGGAGGAGACATAATGCGGGATTATCACATCAATATTTTTTATTCAGATGATGACGGTGGATATATCGCTGATATTCCTGATCTTGAGGCTTGCTCCGCATTCGGAGAGACACCTGACGCCGCATTGCGAGAAGTTCAACTTGCCAAAAGGGCATGGCTGGAGGCGGCAAAGGCAAACGGTAAGCCCATTCCGCAGCCCTCATATCGCCCGGTAATCTATCAGATTGCCTCTGCCTGATTAGCAAGAATTGAAAATCGTGATGTCCGGTGAGGTGTCAGGCCAGCGCATACACCTTAATCGGCTCGCTCCGTCCCTTGACCTGAACGGGGCCGAATTCACCGGTCGACCTGACCTCATCCCGGACCGCTGCCCACACGGTTTCCGACACCAGGATACGGGTGCCGTAGGTCTTGTTGAGGCTTTCGATCCGCGACGCCAGGTTGACCGCGTCGCCGATGACGGTGTACTCCTTCCGCAGTTCCGAGCCCACGTGGCCGGTGACGACTTCGCCGGCATGGATCCCGATGCCGGTGCGGGTCGGCGGGATCCGGTCGGCGGCGGTTTCCCGGTCGACCCAGGCCGTGATCTCCAGGGCCGCCCGGACCGCGTTCCGGTGAATGTCGCCGGTTGAAACCGGGGCCCCGAAAATCGCCATGAACCCGTCACCCAGGAATTTGTTGATGATGCCGTGATGCCGGTTGATGATGGTGATCATTTCGTCAAACAGGGTGTTCAGGTACGCCACCACCGCTTCCGGGGTATTGGCGTGGGAAAAATTGGTAAATCCGCGGATATCAAGGAACAGGACGCAGACCTGACGCGTTTCGCTTTCCATCTCCATCTCCCCGGACAGAAGCCGTTCGACCAGTTCGGGAGAAACGTGCTGGCCGAAAATTTTTTCGATCCGGTTCTGCTCCTGGGCGGCCTCCATCACCCCGACTACCCGACGGCGAATCTGCGATCCCACGAATCCGGCGGTCATCCCGACGATCAGCAGGACCCCGCTTTTGGCCGTGTAAATATAAAGGGCGCTCATGGCGGAAAAACAGCCGGTGACCGGCTGCCCCGCCAGAATGTCCAGGGCGACCCAGCCATAGCCGACGCTGGCCACCAGTCCCATGACCAGGGAAATCATAAAGTTCAGCCGCAGGGCCGAAAGGGCGATAAAGATGAAATAGACAAACGGCAGGGGCGTGAGCAGGGCGTCGGCGCCCAGGTGCCGGGAGGCGATATGCAGGCAACCGGTGGGGATGGCGGCTTCGACAATGGCGTTCATGTAAAGCGCGCCGGTGGGCGGCTGGCGGTTGTTTTTTTTCAGCAGGGCGAACAGGCGACTGACGAAAAATTCATACAGCGCCACCAGGGCCCAGAAGCCGGCCACCCACTTGTGAAGGGGAAGACCGTGAAGGGCGCCCTGGAGCGGGAACTGGATTTTAAAGAAATCGGGGGAAAAATAAACGCCGACGGCGGTCAGGGAAAACAGCCCGGACAGAATCGTCAGCCGGAGTTTTTCGCTGATCAGCAGTTCCGAGAGAAACGCTTCCTCAAAGGAATCCTGAGGCGCCTTCAGCCGGGCGGCGATGAAACGGTCGATGAACACGTTGACCTCGAAGCATAAGATTTTGTTTTTATTGAAATTGTTTATACAGATACCGGCCTTGTCTGTCAATATTTTTCCGGCTGTGATATGGTCGCCGCAAAATGAGGCCCCTGATGATCATTTTGAAAATATTTCAGAGACAACGGATCGAGGAGGAAATCATGGAATGCCATCAATCAAAGAACTTGAAACATTGCAACTGCTCATACGACCCCTGCCCGCGCAAGGGCGCCTGCTGTGAGTGCCTTCAATATCATCTGAAGATGCGGCAACTGCCGGGGTGCTGCTTCCCGGATGAGGCGGAAAGAACCTATGACCGTTCGTTTGAACATTTTGCCCGGCTGGTGGGCGCGGGAAAGGCGTAACCCGTTTTATCATTTTCTCCCCCTTGACATCCCGGCGGACAATGATTAACTATTTTCCACGTCCGGGGGGGCGCCTGCCCCCGGCAGGCAGAATCGGATCAACCCATCGCGAAACATCCGGCCGTTTTGTCGCGGGTTCGGAAAAGGAGCGGAAGATGATACAGGTCGAAAACCTGACGCGCTATTATGATGATGTCTGCGCGGTCAACCACATTAATCTGAACATTCAACAGGGAGAGATCCTCGGCCTGCTGGGGCCCAACGGCGCCGGCAAGACCACCACCTTGCGGATGCTGACCGGTTTTCTGAGGCCTACTTCGGGTTCGATCCGCGTCAGGGACCTTTCCGTGGACACCGACATGCTGGCGATCAAGCGGCTGATGGGCTACCTGCCGGAATCGGCCCCCCTGTACCCGGACATGCTGGTGTACGACTACCTGGACTATGTCGCCGGGCTGCGGGGCGTTGATCGCAGCAAACGGCTTGACCGGATCCGCGCCATGGCCGACATGTGCGCCCTGGGCGAGGTCATGCATCAGCCGGTGGCGGAACTGTCCAAGGGTTACAAACAGCGGGTGGGCCTGGCTCACGCCCTGATCAACGACCCGGAAGTGCTGGTACTCGATGAGCCGACCTCCGGCCTGGATCCCAACCAGATCGTGGAAATCCGGGACATCATCCGGCGGATCGGCCAGGCGAAAACCATCATTTTTTCCACCCATATCCTGAGCGAGGCCGAGGCCACCTGCGATCGCATCGTTATCATCGACAAGGGAAAGATCGTGGCCGACGAGCCTACCGCCGCCCTGAAGCAGAAAGCGTCCCAGGACTATTATATCCACCTGACGCTGACCGGCGCCGTCATGGAAGCGGTTCGGCCGGCACTGGCAGAGGTCCGCGAAGTGAGCGATATCCGGGAGGCGCCGCCCGCCGAGACCGGTCAGGCCGCCGGTGAACTCCGGCTGCAGCTCCGGTGCCGGGCCGGCTCCGATCCGCGACGGGAAATTTATGCCCGCATCCGCCGTCAGGACTGGGATCTGCTGGAGTTTTACAGCGAAACGCCCAGTCTTGAAAACATCTTCAGAAAACTGACCCGGGAGAGTTGACATGACCCAGATCCGGAACATGTTCGTCAAAGAGTTCAAGACGTATTTTGTCTCGCCCATCGCCTATATCGTCATCGCTATTTTTCTGATGATCACGGGCTGGTTTTTTTTTTCCACCTATTTTCTCCGCGGGCAGGCGTCCCTGACCTATTTTTTTGAAATGCTGCCGTACATGTTTTCCTTTATCGCGCCCGCCGTCACCATGAAACTTTTTTCCGAGGAATACAACACCGGCTCTTACGAGATGCTGCTGACCCTGCCGGTGACCCTGACGCAGATCCTGATCGCCAAGCTCGCCGCCGCCGCCGCTTTCATTACGGTGATGCTGATGCCGACCATTGTTTACGCCCTGTCCGTTTCCTTAACCGGTGATCTGGAGTGGGCGCCGGTGATCGGCGGCTATATCGGCGCCGTGCTGCTGGGCACGGCCTTTTCTTCCATCGGCCTGTTCGTCTCCTCCCTGACCCGGAACCAGATCATCGCTTTCATCCTGGCGGCAGCCGTCTGCTTCGGGTTGACCATGCTGGATTTCGCGCTGTTCTTTCTGCCCGGCCCGGCACTGGACGTGGTCCAGTTCCTGTCCGTTCGATCCCATTTTGACAGCATCGCCAAAGGCGTTCTGGACAGCCGGGATCTGCTCTATTTCTCCAGTATCGTTTTTATCAGCCTGTACGCGGCCTATCTGGCCCTGTGTGAAAAACAGTAAGGAGCGTGTCCATGAAGACAACCCAGTCGAAAATACAACCGTACGTCAAATTCGCGCTTTACTGCCTGGCGGTGGTGCTGGTCAATATTGTCGGCGTCACTCTCTTCTTTCGCCTGGACCTGACGGCCGACAACAAGTACTCCCTGTCGACGGCTTCCAGGGAGACCCTGGCGCGGATATCCGAGCCGCTGACCATCAAGATTTTTTTTACCCGGGACCTGCCGGCGCCCCACAACATCACCGAGCAGTACCTCCATGACCTGATGGAGGAGTATGCCGCCGGCGCCGGCAAAAACTTCAATTACCAGTTTTACAATGTCACCTCCCGGGACGGCCAGGAAGATTCCCTGGTGTCGGCCGACCAGAAACTGGCCGAGGATTACGGTGTTTTTCCCGTTCAGGTCCAGAACATAGAAGCCGATGAAGTCAAAGTGAAAAAAGCCTACATGGGGCTGGTGATCATTTACGGGGATATGGTGGAGAAGGTCACCCCCATAAGAAGCACCGACGGCCTGGAGTACCAGATCACCACCGCTATCCGCAAGCTGGCCGACAAGGTCAGCGCCTTCGCCGGACTGCCGGGCAAGATCAATATTTCCCTGGTGCTGTCGTCTTCCCTGTATCCGGTCGCGCCCTACATGGGGCTCAAGGACCTGGCCGGGCTGCCGGACAGCGTCGGCAAGGTCGTGGCCGGCATGAACGACCGGCTGGCCGGTAAACTGGATTATGAAGTGGTCGATCCGGTCAAGGCGACCGGCCGCGAGGAGGAAATCAAAAACCTGGATCTGATCCGGCTGGAGTGGCCGGAAATCGCCGAGCCGGACATGGCCCCCATCGCCGCCGGCCAGGGCGTCATCGGCCTGGTTATGCGCTACCAGGGCCGCACCGCCACACTGCCCCTGCTGAACGTGATGAACCTGCCTTTTTTCGGCACGCGTTATTCTCTTCCCGACGAAAAAGACATGTCGGCGCAGATCGATCAGTCCCTGGAATCCCTGGTCGGCATCAATGACGATCTCGGTTACCTGGCCGGCCACGGCGCGCCCAACGCCAACACGCCCAACATGTTCGGCCAGCAGCCGGTCGCCGATGACAGCCTCATCAACCTGCGCCAGCTCACGGGCCGCAGCTATTCCTGGCTCAACATCGATCCCGCCGGTGACGACCTGGGACGGGAGTCCGTCGAATGTCTTATCATCGCCAGCCCCACCGAGCCGTTTACCGATTATGAACTGTTCCAGATCGACCAGTACCTGATGCGCGGCAGGAACCTGGCGATTTTTCTCAACCAGTTCCAGGAGGTCTATCCCGAAGGTCAGCCGGCGGCCTATGCCCAGCCCCGGTCCGTTCCCGTCTCCACCGGCCTGGAAAACCTTCTGGCCCATTACGGTGTTAAAATCAGGCCGACGACAATCCTGGACGAAGAATGCTTCAAGCGTCCGGCGGATCCCCGGACAGGAGATGGGGAGGAATCTTTATATATCGCCCCGCTGATTAAAAATGAAACCATCAACAATCAGCCCGCCTTCATGAAGAACATCAAGGGACTGGTGGCGGTCAGTGTTTCGCCGCTGGAACTGCAGACCGAGACGCTGAAAGCCAACGGTATCACCGCCACCACGCTTTTCTCCTCCAGCAAGCGGTCCTGGGAGCACCAGGGCCCGGTTTCCCTGAACGCCATGTTCATGCCGCCGCCCTCACCGGACGCGGAGCGGAAAAGCTTCCCCCTGGCCTGCCTGCTGGAAGGGGAGTTCCCCAGCTATTTTGCCGGCAAGCCGGTACCGGTAAAGGAAGACCCGGCCATCACGGAGGAAAACCTGGACGCGGAAACAAACAAGGCCGGCGGCGAAAAGGCCCGGCCGGTGGCGGCCAGCGGCCAGGTCATCGCCAAGGGAAAGCGCGCCAGAATATTTGTCATGGGTTCATCCCAGATGCTGTATGATCACATGCTGGATGTGGAAGGCCGGACGCCCAACGCCGTATTTATCATGAACCTGCTGGACACGCTTAACCACCGTGATAAGATCGCCCAGTTGAGAAGCAAACGGCAGGCCTATAACCCCATCAATGAAACCGCCGCCCCGGTCCGTTCCCTGATCAAATGGGGCAACATTGCCGGACTGCCGGTGCTGGTGATCGTCCTGGGATGTCTGGTATGGGCCAGGCGGTTGTCCAGAAAACGGCAAATTCGCATGCTTTTTTCAAAATAGCGGTATGACCAGCCGGCCGGAAAAGAAGGAGAGATCATGCTGAAAAAAGAGTACCTGATTCTTTTGGCGGTAATTATCGGCGCCTGCCTGTATCTCTATCTTAAAGACAGGGACCGCGTCAACTACCAGTTGCCGGATGTCAAACCGGTGGAACAGGCGGCCATCACCGCCATCGACATCCGCCGGCCCGGGCGGGAAGTGGTGACCCTGGAAAAAGTCGACGGCCGCTGGTGCCTTGCCGCCGGCGGGTATCCGGCGGATGAGGCCCAGGTCAAGGGCATGCTGGAGGCGCTTTCCGGTCTGGCCCTGACCGCCCTGGTATCTGAATCAAAAGACTACGACCGCTATGATCTTTCCGAAGCCAAGGCCCTGCTGGTGACCGCCCGGTCCGGGGATAAAACCGCGGTCCGGGAACTGGCGGTGGGCAAGCGCGCATCTTCCTACAACCACACCTTCGTCCGGATCGGGCAGGACCCCAATGTCTATCATGCCGGCGGCAGCATTCACGACACGTTTGACAAGGACGCCCAGGCCCTGCGGGACAAGACGGTTCTGGCCTTTGACCGGCAGGAGATCCAGCGGATCGCCATCGACATGGCCGGCGAGAAGCTGGAACTGGAAAAACAGCCGGTAGCGGCGCCGGCTCCGGTCGCTGAGGAGGGGGAGGTAGCGCCGGCAGCAACACCGCCCGCGGAACAGAAGCCGGTCTGGAAGACTGCTGACGGCCAGTCGCCGCCGGACCCGGCCCGGATCGACAAGCTGCTCGGTGAGTTGTCCGCTCTTAAAGGCAGCGGGTATCTGCCGGAAGGGTCGGAAAATGACCTGAAGAACCCGGCCTATACGATTACCCTGGCCGGTAAAAAGACCTACACCCTTTCCCTGTTTGCCGGGGCGGATAAAGAGAAAAACGGTTATGCCGGGCTTTCCTCGGAAAACAAGTCGGTCTTCACCCTGTCCGACTTCCAGGCCGAGCTGATCATGAAAAAGCCGTCCGAATTGATGGCTGCTCCGGCTGCTCCGGCCGCACCCCCGGCAATACCCCCGGATGCTCTCCCGGGCGCACCCCCGGCAGTCGAGAAATAGCAAAGGAAGACGCCCATGACCAATCTCATCCTGCTGGCAAAGATGGTTGCCTGCCTGATGGTCAGTATCGCCCTGGGCAACTGGTTTCTGACCAAGGCCCGGGCCGCCAATGCCCGGGGAGACGCCTGGTACAAGGCCTACATCAGCCTCCCCGGGCTGATCGTGCTGGCGTCCCTGCTGGGCCTGCCGCTGCTGTTATGGCTGACCGGAAAGTAATGGCGCTGTCCTCCAAGGCGGTTTCTCCGGGCCATGATCAGGACGCTTTAAGATGCTCCCGGCAACCGATCCAGCGGACTTTGCAGATCATCAATATCTTTGCGCATGACATGGGTGTATATTTCAGTGGTTTTCACATCGGCATGGCCCAGAAGCTCCTGCAGCACCCGGATATTCACTCCGTTTTCCAGCATGTGAGTGGCGAAACTGTGCCGCAGGGTATGACTGGAGACCCGTTTGTCGATAGCGGCCCGGCGCGTCGCCATCTTGATGGCTTTTTGCAGGGTGGATTCCATGACATGGTGACGGCGTTTTTCTCCGGAACGGGGATCCAGTGACAGTTCTTTTGCCGGAAAGACATACTGCCAACCGGTTTCGGCAGGCGCGTTGGGATATTTTCTGTCCAGCGCTCCCGGCAGATATACCCGTCCGTAACCCGCTTCAAGGTCCTCCCGGTGTGTTTGTTTGACCCGTTCAATATGCCGTCGGAGTTCTTCCTGGATACCCGCCGGCAGCAGGGTGGTCCGGTCTTTGCCGCCCTTGCCGCCGCGGACGTAAATTTTCCGCTGACCGAAGTCAACATCATGGATGCGCAGGCGGATGCATTCCATCAGGCGCATGCCGGAGCCATACATCAGTCTGGCCATCAGCGCATTGGTGCCGGTCATCTGCTCAAGAACCCGAAGGACCTCCTGTTGTGTCAGGACCGTTGGCGGACGCCTGCTTCTTTTGGTCCTGGCAGGCGAAATTTTTTCCGTCAGCGGGATATCCAGCACCTCACGGTAAAGAAACACCAGGGCATTTAACGCCTGACGCTGGGTCGAGGCCGCGATATTGACATCGACGGCCAGATGCGATAAAAAACTTTCAATGTGTTTTTCGTTTAATTCCCGGGGGTGGGTTTTACCGCCATGGTAATAGATGTAGCGTTTGATCCAGTGACAGTAGGTGTGCTCAGTGCGATAGGCGTAGTGATGGTATCGCAGTACCTGGCGAACCTGATCCAGTATTTTCAGTTTGGGATTGGGACGGAATTTGGGTTTATCTTCCATGATGACCCTTTCAACGTTCCATGTTTGGTGCTTTAATATGTTAATTAATGGAAAATATCAAGGAAAATATATTGAAAAGGTCAAACATGGAAAACTGGCGCAAGATTTTCCATGTTTGGGGGTTTAATACCATAATTAATGGAAATTTTTCCATCTATATGCGTCAATAACATGGAAAATTTTCCATTTATTACACTGTTAAGTGCCTTCTTTTAAAAGAGAGAATATAAAAAGGGATTTTGTTGTTTGCGATTTTGATTGGCGTTAAGAAAATTCGCAACGATTGATTTTTAGTACGGTAAAGATAAGCTGTATATTCGAACT